>JACMMB010000249.1 GCA_014379305.1 Akkermansiaceae bacterium | reverse complement strand
GTATTCATGGACATGGATGCCGCATTCCTCCAAGCGCGAGATGATCGTCTTGTATTGCACATTCAGGTATCTCCCCAGAGCCAACCTGCTGTAGATTTCCGTGGTGCTGATCTCTCCGTCCGGCACATTGAGTTCTTCTAAAACCGCAGGATCCAAGGTGCGCAACCAAGCCGCAAAAGAGACCGGCAGTTCCGGCAACTCGTCGGAGGAAATGTTCGACATGTTGAACCGGTCCGTGGTCTGCGGGCTGTAGGGCATACCCATTCCCGGCAGGCGGCTCTTCTCGAAGATGGAGATTTCGCGGAGATGATCTTTCAGTAAACCGGACTCATCCAACAGGTGCTTGAGTAGATAAATTGAAGAGGCACCGCTCCCGATGATGGCAAGTGTTTCACGGTGATTCATTTTGAGTGCGACGGTAATTTTTTCGAGATATCAGTTGCCAGCTAATCAATTGGGGCTGGATCCGCTTTTTTCTCCGGGCTTGTTGCTTCAGTTTCCGCTTCGTCAACTTCGGTGGATACGGTGTCGGGCGTGGGCGGTGTGGCGTAAACCCCATCGCCGAGTTCGAGGGTGCCGGATTGGATGTCGGCGGCGGCGTATTGGCCGAGTTTTTCGCCGGTGGCGCGAAGGTTGGCGGCGCGGCCTTCGGGACCCTGGGTGGTGAGGACGGCGCCGGTCTCGATTTTCCAATCGCCGTAGGATTGGATGAGGACGAATTTGCGGTCGGCGGGGATCGAAGCGATGCGGCCGACGATGCGGGGTTTTTCAGGGGTTTTTTCGGGGGCGTTCACGGCTGCCATGTCCGAGGCGCAGGATGCTAGAAAGAGAAAACCGAGCAGAAAGATGGCGAGCGGCATGGCTTGAAGGATTTATGGGGAGAGCCTGTCGATGGTCCAGGCTTGACCGGATTGGCGGGTGTAGAGGAAGCGATCGTGGATGCGGGCGGGGCCGCCTTGCCAGAATTCGATGGTTTGGGGAAGGATGCGGTAGCCGCCCCAGAACGAAGGCAGGGGGATCTCGCCGTGGTGGAATTTGGTTTTAATTTCCTCAAGTTTCAGGAGCAGGATTTTGCGGGAGGAGATAACTTGGGATTGATCGGAGACCCAGGCACCGAGTTGGGATTCGCGGGGGCGGGTGAGAAAGTATTTGAGTGACTCGGCGGTGGAGATTTTTTCGGCGGTGCCATTGATGATGACCTGGCGCTCGAGGGTGATCCACGGGAAGAGAATGGAGACGGCGGGATTGATGGCGATGTGGCCGGCTTTGCGGGATTCGTAATTGGTGAAAAAGGTGAAGCCTTTTTGATCGAAGGCCTTGAGTAGGACCGTGCGTTGGGATGGCTGGCCATCCGGGGAAATGGTGGCGAGGGTCATCGCGTTGGGTTCGTGGACTTTGAGATCGGTGGCCTGTTGGAACCATTTCCCGAAAAGCTCGATGGGGTCGTCGCAGAGATCCTCGCGGTGGAGTCCGCGGGCGGAGTATTCTTTGCGGAAGTCGGAGAGATCCATGCCTTTGTTTAAACCCCGTATGATAAATTTCAAACTTCGTTATTTGCCGGGTTTGGAGGTTGAGCTTGGAGGAAATGGGATTAACATTCGTGGCATGATGAGCATGGAACAGCCGAAGATTACCGTTTATTTAAAGACCTTCTGTGGATGGAGCGAGGGTGTGAGGGCGATCATGCGGAAGTATGAGCTGCCGTTTGAGGAAAAGGATATCATCAAGAATCCGGCGTTCCGCTGGGAGATGGAGCAGCGCAGCGGCCAGTCGCTTTCGCCGTGTGTGGAAATCAACGGGACGATGCTAGCGGATGTCAGCGGCGAGGAAGTGGAGAAGTGGATGGTGGAAAACGGCGTGGTGGCGGACAACGAGGCGGAGGCGGATGCGCCGATCGACTCGGCGTGCACGGATGAGCAGCATGAGGCGATGGCGGCTGGCAAGCTGCCGGTGCCGGGGAAGATCCGGTTTTTCGATTGAGATTTCAGCCTGGCTGTCCGCGGTGGTTTTTCCGGAGCTTGGATAAGTGTCCGTCGCTAATGAATTTTGGATGAGCTTTTCGGGGAAATGGAATTATCCGGCGGAGCTGCCGGTGGTGGAGAGCCGTGAGAAGATTATTGCGGCGATCCGGGATCACCCGGTGGTGGTTGTGGTGAGTGATACCGGGTCGGGGAAAACCACCCAATTGCCGAAGATGGTGGCGGAGGCGCTGGGGCCTGAGTTGCTGAATCCGGGAGGCAGGCGGAAACTGATAGGCTGCACGCAGCCGCGGCGGATTGCGGCGGTCAGTGTGGCGAAGCGGGTGGCGGAGGAGTTGGCGGTGCCGTTGGGGGATTTCGTGGGTTATCAGGTCAGGTTCGATGACAGGACGAGCCGGGAAACCGGGATCAAGTTCATGACGGACGGCATTCTGCTGGCGGAGACGCAGGGGGATAGTGATTTGCACCGGTATGCGGCGCTGATTTTGGATGAGGCGCATGAGCGATCGCTGAATATCGATTTCCTGCTGGGCTATCTGAAGCAGTTGCTGGAGCGGCGGGAGGATTTGAAACTGGTGATTTCATCGGCCACTCTGGATGCCGGGGCGTTCGCGGCGTTTTTCGGAAACGGGGTGCCGGTGATCGAGGCACCGGGGAGGATGTTTCCGGTGGCCGAGTTTTTCCTGCCGGGAAAGGATGATGAGGAGCTGGCGCACCATGTGGCGCGGGGCATGGATTATTTGAATGACATCGATCCCTTCGGCGACGTGCTGGTGTTTTTGCCGGGCGAGCGGGAAATCCGGGAGTGCGCGGAGGTGCTCGAGGGGCGGAATTACCGGAATACCGAGGTGCTGCCATTGTTCGCGAGGCTGGGGCTGGGCGATCAGCAACGGGTGTTTCAGCCCGGACCGAGGCGGCGGCTGATCCTGGCGACGAATGTGGCGG
>JACMMB010000248.1 GCA_014379305.1 Akkermansiaceae bacterium | reverse complement strand
TAATGACTGCTGGATTACTATGGCTGCTGAACCCAGTCGGCATGATAGGGTGGTTCATGCATTCCAAGAGGCTGATTGAACCTGATACTGCGACTTGGATTTATCTGATCGGGCTTGGTTTTTCTTCTTTTGGTTGGGGCTGGCTTTGGGTCTTTGTGAGGCGGAAGCGTAGCGACAACAAAAAAGGGAGAACACGGCGCAGAAGGTGACGCCGATGAAGCGTCTGATTAAATTCGGGCTTTTCACCGGCGCCGCCATTCCTATAACGTTACAGAGATCCATTCTTCCGAGGGAACACCTCGGGAGGAAAACATCTGCTTCCGCAAGACAAGGAAACGCACTTTGCTGGGAAGGAAAGTTGCCTTCGCTGATTGGAAACCCATCGCGCCAACTGGCGGTCAATTTGGCTCTTCCTGCAGGTCAGTTTCCTTTTCCAATGGATCAGGTTGCCTTCCAAGGAAATCGGAGAGCCTTAAAAAAGTTTTTAAGAGCCCGGGTAGTCTCATGGTTCGCAAGAGTATCGTCATTGTTAGCTCGGGTAGTCTCAAGGTGAGCTTGGGTAGCTGCATGAATGGCTCGGGTATTCTCATTGTGGGCAGGGGTATTTGTTTTCCTCTCTCAGGTATCCTCTTGACGAGCCGGGGTGATTCCTGTTTAAGCAGGGCAATCGTGAAGATTTGGGGATGTATCGTCCGGGTGGGCGTGTGTTTTCCTTTTCCTCACGGGTGAGAATACGAACCAACCAAGAGCATGCCCGAAAGTGAAAACTCCTACGCCGACCGCCTCCAGCGCGGCCGTGAACTCCAGGCCGCCACCGCGGGCTTCCTCCCCGCCTTCGCCCCTGCGGATGCGGATCTAATCCCCGCCACCTTCGATGCTTTCCTCGACGGGCTGGACACCCTCAACACCGCCGTGACGGATGCCGCCGCCGACTGGATGGACGATGTCGTCAAGCGCACCGCCAAGGTGACGGAGATCAAGGCCCGCGCCCTGCGCGCCTCCTCCCGCGTGAAGAGTAACGCCGCCTGGAAAATGAACCTCCCCGCCGTCAAGACCGCCGCGGACAACCTGCGCGGATACCGCACCCCGCCGCCCAAAGCCCCGGAAGACGCCCCTGCGCCGAAAACCCGCCTGAAGGGCGACCAGAGCTACGCCGATATCAAGGGCCTCACCGACAAACTGGTGGCGGCATTGAAAAAAGTCCCCGCCTACGACACCGGCACCCCGGCGGATATCAGCATCGCGGGCATGATGGCGATCGCGACGCAGCTCGACGGCCTCAACCAACTCGTCGCCGGACAAGAGCAGGCCCTTGCCGCTTTCCGTGCGCCCCGCAAGGCAGGCTACGATGACGCGGCGGGTCTGAAGGAAAAGATGCTTGCCGTCAAGGAAGCCGCGAAATCCCAATACGGCTCCCAAAGCCCCGAGTTTCTCCAGATCAAGGGGATACGCGTCTGATGTCGGCAAGCCGCGCTCAGGCTTCTATGCCCTCGATTTGCTCCAGCTCGTGGATGAATCCCGGGATTTTTTCCGAGATGATGCCCCATATAACGGTTTCCTCAACGTGATCGTAGGTGTGGGCCAGGATGTTTCTGAAGCCGATGATTGCCGCCGTATCGGATAGCAGGGAGAGATCGTCCGGGTGCTTGCGTCTGATGCGGACGAGGGCTTCTCCGATGATTTCGAATTTCCGCTCCACTGCGGAGGCGAGCATGTCGTCCTTTTGGTAGTCTCCGAAGGTATTGCCGGCGCAGAAGGAAACGATCGCTCTTGCGGCCGTCAACGCATCATAGAAACAGGTGAGGGAGAACTCATTCATGGATGACGGTGAGATCCCGGGAAATGGATTTTTTAAGATGAGGGTTCCGGATCATGCTTGGAGTCAGCAGTTGGATCTCCCTGTTGAAACGTTTCCCCGCCTCCTCGATAAAGCCGAAATAGCGTTCGGGCATCGTCGCCGGGGTGGGGGTATCGAACTCCGCGAGGAAATCGATATCGCTGTCGTCACGTTCCTCTCCACGGGAAACGGATCCGAAGACGGAAAGGCGTTTGATGCCGAAGCGCCTGCAAAGGAATTTCGCATCGTCCCGGAATTTTTCATCAATGACCATATCCGGATCCTAGGGATAGCTGGGAATGCCCGCAACCTGATAGTTTGGAGCCGGAGGGGGCCGGGCAGGGCGGCATCCAAGATTTCTGCTGCAAACCGCAAGCGGGTGCGTATCCTGCTTGCGGTTTTCGCATCCCCGCCGGGCTGCCGGTGGATTTCCCAAGCACCTCCGTCCGCATATGAACGCATCCCTCCTCCGCGCCCTCGCCTTCCTCGCCCTCGCCGCCTCCGCTTCGGCGGAGATCATCGGCATCGAGCAGTTCGATTACCCGGATGGCACCATCGCCACGAAAAGCGGCGGCACGTTTTGGGATTACAAAAACTTCACCCCCACCGTCGGCCATACCGGGACAGCCTCGGACTGGGACGACGTCTCCGGCGCACCCGTGGTCACAAACGGACGGCTCGTCACCGACAACTCCAGCGCGAAGCGCGAATACAACGGTCCCGGCGAAGGCTTTCCGCCCAGCGACGAAGCGGATGGCGCGGTGAACGATCCCGCGAGCGTGCCCTCCTCCGTGGCGAAGAGCGTCTATTACCGCGTCACCCTCACCACCGGGGCGACGGTTCCCGTCTCCTTTGGCCTGAGTTCCTATGATTTCGGTTCCGAAAAACTCTTTTTCGGCAGGCGCAACGACCAACCCAAGTTCGGCATCGCGGAGCTCGGTGTCAGCGGCACCGACTCCACGACGACTCCCGACATCCTGACCAACACCACCTACACCCTCGTCGCCCGTATTGATTACACGAACTCTCCTTCCGGCAACATCGTCAGCCTCCACATCGATCCCGACCTCAACGCCCCGGAACCTGCCGCCCCCGCCGCCAGCCGCGCCTACACCGGCACGAACTGGAGCACCGCCGTCCGCCTCGCCAGCGGCACGGGCGGCAGCGTCACCTGGGATAATCTCGTCGTCGCCACCACCTGGGACGACCTCGGCACTGACGTCACCACCAAGGACGATGAAGATGACGGACCCACATCGCTGAACACACCCACAGACATCTCCCTGCGCGAGGCGGTGAAGTATTCGCCCGCTGGCAGCCTCATCACCTTTGCCCAGGCATTGAATGGAAAAACCTGCACCCTGAGCCTGGGTGCCATCACCATAGATAAGGCCCTGATCATCGACGCCACGGCCCTGTCCGGCGACTTCACCATCGATGGAAACAACGCTTTCCGACATTTCTCTGTGAATAGTGGTATCTCTCTGACGCTGCGGGGACTCAGCCTCACACGAGGGAATGGATCAGGTGGGTCAGGCGGATCCATACTCAATAGTGGGATGCTCCAGATGATGGGTTGCACTCTGAACGAGAATACCACTTCCGGGAGCAATCGCGGCGGTGGCGCGATCTCCAATACAGGAACGCTGAGCCTGACCAACTGCACTCTTACTGGCAATTCCAGCATCTTTGGTGGCGCGATTGAGCACTTTAGTGGCACGCTCAGTTTGACGCACTGCACCCTCTCAGCCAATTCCGCTAAGAATCAAGGTGGTGCTATCTACAAGGATGGCAGTCTGACCCTGAACCACACCATTGTCGCGGCAAACGCAGCCCCCACCGGGCCGGATATTTATAATCAAAGAGGGGATTCCATCATCACCAGCGGCGTGAATCTTCTTAGCAACCTTGCCGGTTCCCGCCTCACCGCTGGCCCCACCGTCCTCGTGGGCGATGCGAAACTCTCCCCCCTCGGCTACTTCGGCGGGCCGACGCAGACCATGCACCCGCTCATCGGCTCCCCCGCCATCGACGCGGGCGGCACCACCAACCCCGGCGGCACCGACCAGCGCGGCTTCCCGCGTTTCGTCGATGGGGACGGCAACACCGGCACCCCGGCGCAGCTCGACATCGGGGCCGTGGAGGCGGGGCCGCTACGCACCGTTGGTTTCAGTTCTGACGCGGGCAGTTCAGGCTCCCTGCGCGGCAGAATCAGCCAATCCACCGAACCCGGTGCCCGCATCGGCTTCTTCACGAGCAACTTCCCCAGCCAGATCATCACCCTCAATGGCACGGAACTCGGCATCCCCGCCACCGCGAACGGCCTCTTCATCGACGCCTCGAACCTCACCGGCCCCGTCACCATCTCCGGCAACCCCACCACCCCCAGCCGCGTCTTCAACATCCCCGCCGGAGC
>JACMMB010000247.1 GCA_014379305.1 Akkermansiaceae bacterium | reverse complement strand
GTCAATGATGACGAGCCTTCACTCGAAGGCGTAACTCCCGGAAGCCCCAATAATCCTGCCAATCTAAAATTCATCACCCGGATCCGCACCAATACTCTCTACGATCCGCCCACTTTCAGTCTTCCGCCCGGAGTTACCCTGCCTGAAGGACTCGTCCTGAATCCGCGGACAGGTCTAATTTCCGGCATCATCTCCGCAAGCGTAGCCCCGGGGGCTTATCCAATCACCATCCAACTGACCAATGCCTTGGGAGAAGTCACCTCCCAGACAATCATAATCAATGTCTCAATCACCGGCGTCCTCACATATTCCATATGGATTGGCGGCTTTGATGTCGCGGATGCAAGCGCGCTGGGTAATTCCGATTTTGATACCCTGCCAAATCTTGTTGAATACGCGCTCGACAGTTTACCTGCCGACTTCGACCAACCTACTCCAGTCACATTTGCAGAAACGCCCTCGGAAATTTCGATCACCTACACGAAAGCGAAAAACCGTAACGATGTCATCCTTACTGCTGAATGGTCAACTTCGCTCGCCTCTGATGACTGGCAGGCTGCTGGAATCACCACTACCGTCCTCGTGAACGGCAGTGACCGCCAGGTTCTCAAATCCTCGCTACCCATTATTCCAGGAGATCCTCAACGCTTTATCCGCCTGAAAGCGGTGACCGCTACAATTCCCTGAAATTTTTCCTATTGCAATCAAGTCTCAATTAGGCGACAGATTCATCAATGCCAACCGCCACCGCAAAATATCGCTCTGCGGAAGGTGCCGTCACTCTCAATCAGATAGGCCTGAACTGTGATGTCCGCATCAGCGGGCTGGTCGGACCGGGCTGCGACCGGCTTCGCGACCTTGGTTTCTGCGAGCAAATGCAGCTGCGAAAGCTCTCAAACGGCCGCAATCTTGTCTGCTCGCTTTGCGGCGCGCGGATGGCCATCAGCCGTGAGCTCGCGGAACAGGTTTTGGTGGCACCCCTGCAATAATTCCAGCCATGTCCGTCGCCTCCGAGGCCGTGCCGACCATTGCCCTTGTCGGCAATCCGAATTCCGGCAAATCCACCCTGTTCAACGCCCTCACCGGCCACATCCAACGGGTTGCCAACTACTCCGGGGTCACCGTCGAAATCAAAAGCGGAGACACCTACACCCCTCACGGGAGAAAATTGCACGTCCTCGATCTGCCAGGTTGCTACTCGCTACGCGCCCAATCACCGGATGAAAAAATCGCTCTCGACGCCCTCAGCGGCCAATATCCGGATACCCCGAAACCCGATCTTGTCGTCTGCGTGGTCGATTCTTCCAACCTTGAGCGCCACCTGCAACTTACGCTACAGGTCATTGAGATGGGTCTGCCATGTCTCCTGGCCCTGAACATGGTCGATGTCGCTGAAAAAAACGGACTGCGCCTCGATCCGGCAAAGCTATCCGAAGAGCTCGGCATTCCCGTCGTTCCGATGCAGGCGAATGCCGGTAAAGGGATAATCGAATTGAAACAGGCGCTGCGCCACCCCTTTCCGCCACCTTCGGAAGCTTCATGGCTGATCCATGATCAGAAAGACGATATCGAGTTGCTACGCCGCGACTTCATCAGGAGGCTTTGCGAGCTTGCCGCCCGTCGATCCGATTCCCACCAACGTAGTTTTTCCGACAAACTTGATGCCATTTTCCTGCATCCATTCCATGGCTGGTTGGTTTTCGGCGCAGTCATGTTCGCTATTTTCTGGTCGATCTTTTCCTTTGCCGCGATCCCGATGGATTGGATCGAATCCGTACAAGGGGCTTTGGGTTCAAAGCTGGAGACCTTGATGCCCGATGGGGATTTGCGCTCGCTGCTGATCGATGGTGTCCTCGGCGGAGTGGGCGGAGTCCTGGTGTTCCTGCCACAGATCGTCCTGCTGTTTCTGTTTATCGGCTTGCTCGAAAGTTCCGGCTACATGGCGCGGGCGGCCTTCCTGATGGACGGCCTGATGGCGAAGGCAGGCCTAAGCGGAAAAGCCTTCCTGCCACTTTTCAGCTCCTACGCTTGCGCGATCCCCGGAGTGATGGCCACCCGGACCATCGATTCTGCAAAGGAACGCCTGGTCACGATCTTTGTTGCGCCGTGGATGAGTTGCTCAGCGCGCTTGCCGGTGTACTTCCTGATCGTGCCATTGTTGCTCCATGAAAAAGAAGGGACGTGGAAGCAGGCGCTCGTGCTGTTCTGCATTTACTCGCTCGGTACGGTCAGCGCATTTATAACCGCCCGCATTCTGCGCGGCAGGCTCGGCCCGGAAGCCTCCGTATCCCATTTCGTGCTGGAACTGCCCCCCTATCGCAGCCCGCAGTGGTCGTACATTCTCCGTCATGTGATCGACCGTGCCTGGGCTTTCGTCCGCAAGGCGGGAACCATCATCCTCGGCCTTTCCATCATGCTCTGGGCCCTCTCCACTTACCCGAAACTGCCAGGCGATGACAAAACCGCCGCTCTCGCCCATAGCGCGATGGGCCGCATCGGAGGGTTCATCGAACCGCTGGTAAAACCTCTCGGTTTCGATGGCCGGACGGGCACTGCGATCCTTACCTCTTTCGCAGCCCGCGAGGTCTTCGTTTCCTCGACCGCCATTCTTTTCCGTGTTGATGAAACGGACGACGATGAACAAACACGCAGCTTGCTGCGCGACAAACTCGCCGCCGCCGAGTGGCCGGATGGCCGGCCATTATTCACGCCGCTTTCAATGATTTCCCTGCTGGTGTTTTTCATCTATGCGCTCCAGTGCCTTCCTACTACCGCCGTAGTAGCCAGGGAAGCGGGTTCCTGGAAATGGGCGATCGGCCAGTTTGCATTCATGACGGCTTTCGCCTATCTTGCCGCGTTCATGGTTTTCCAAGGTGGCAAACTGATGGGTTTCTAAAGAAAAAAAGTTCATGAATTGGCAAAGTCCCATCGCACTTATCATCGTCGCCGTCACCTTGGTGGCCTTCATTTACACCATTGCCAGACCGCGAAAGAAATCCGGTTGCGGCAGTAGCTGTGGCTGCGCGAAAGCCAACCCGGCACAAACCTCGATTCGCAAACGGGATTGAGGAGCGGATCGGGCGCGACTATTCCCCCACCTTGATCCGGGCGGGAACATCGTTGATCTTGATACCGGCCTTGCCAAGCGCCTCCCAGATCTTGAGGAGACGCTCGAGCGGCAGGCGGCGATCCGCCTCCAATTCCAGTTTTCGTCCAGGATTTTGTTTTTTGTAGGCTTCAAGGTATGTGCCTAACAGGCCCTCGGGCACGGCGAGTGAGTCGAGCGTCACATTTCCGACGGCATCCAGGGCAATGACCGAGCGCATGTCGGTGACGGTATCGGATGGGATTTCCTTCACGGTCGGCAGCTCGATCTGAAGGACTTCGCGGGGCTTCTTGAAGGTGGTGGAGACGATGAAAAACACCAACAGGAAAAGCAGAATATCGATCATCGGAATGATCGGCACCTGGACCTTGCGGCGTTGGACGCGGTAGAATTTCATTTGGCATCCTGGGTTTGCCTGGCACAGACGGAGATGAAACCGGTCATCACGGCTTCCATGCGTGCGGTGAGCATCTCAATGCGGCGTGAAAAGTAGGTGTGGGCGATGACGCCCGGCACCGCGATGGCAAGGCCGAAAATAGTCGTATTGAGTGCCTCGGCAATACCCCGCGCGATGATGAGGTGATCGGTGGTTGCGCCCAAACCTTGGAAAATAACCACCAGCCCGGAAGCGGTTCCCAGCAGGCCAAGCAATGGCGCGATCGTAATCACCACGTCCAAAACCCCGATTCCCGAATGCATCTTCAACACTTCTTCCCGGGCGGATGCTTCGACCACCTGGCTGATTTCCGCAACCGGTTTACCACAATGTTTCACTGCCAACGCACCAAGGCGGGCAAGGGTGCTGCCACCGCGTTGCAATTCATTTTCCAAGCCGGCGGGCTGTCGCGTTTCAAAGGTATCGATGTCATATGCGAGACCGTCCGGGACGATACGGGATTTGGTAAGCGACATCATCTTGAAGCCAACTGCGGTGAGTCCGGCGATGGAACACAGGATCAGCGGATACATGAAAATGCCGCCATTTTTCAAAAAACCGATCAGCGCATCGGTGACGTAGAATGCCAGGAGGTCCATAGATTGAGTTAAAAATAGAAGTTGAAAATGAGTTCGAGTGCATCGCCGCCCATTTCCTTTTTAACCGCAGGGGGCATGGCTGGGATACCGGCGTTGCGGATTGAATCGAGGGTGAAACCTTTCTGCACCTCTCCGCCCTCGATGTCGCCAACAAACTGCACGCTCTTCACCCGGCCGTCCGCTTGGATGAAAAACCGCACCGTCAGATATCCCGGCACAATGAAATCCCGCCTTCGCGCGCAGTTGAGATGCCACTCCTTCTCCACCGCGCGGCTGATGACCGCCTGGTATCTGCCCATTGGCGAATCGACGACATCCAGGGCACTGCGGCCGGTGCGCGAAAAGGAGCCTTGGATCGCGGTCTTGCTTTGGTTTCCGCGAAAGGCGGGATCGTTCGGGAAATTCGTTTTGGCTTTCGGCTTGGGGGATTCCTCCGCCTTCTTTTTTGCAATTCCCGCAGCTTTGCCCTTGCGGGCGAGCTCCTGTTCACGCGGCTTGATGCCTTCCTCAACCGCGTTTTTAGATACCGGGGTTTCAACCGGATGGGTGCCATCGAAAAGTTTTTCGCGAATGGAGGTTCGGGCGCTATCCTGATCACCCGGAACGGGGGAATTTTCCCCTTTGACCATCTCCGAAGGGGCGTCGTCGGGCGTCGGCTGGGTTTTGGTCAGGGGCGCTTCCTTGGCAGGTGTCGCGGCATTGCCTGCGCTGTCCAGCCTGCCGTCCTGGTATTTGCTTTCAGTGGTTTCCGGTTGCTCTCCAGGTCTTGGCTCGCGTCCGGCTTGCGATGGCATTGATGCATCCCCGCCGCTTGCAGGCCGGTCACTGGTGGCTTGCGTATTTCGTTCTCCGATGAAACGGCGGCTTGCCGGTGGTTCGGCGGTTTCCTGATCCGGCGAGGTTCTGACGCTTCTTGCTGGCTGCTCGGCGGCTTTTGGCTGCAGCTCCACCTTGGGTACCAGCTCGAACATTTCCGGATAAATTCTAACAGTTTCTGCGGGGGCAATGGCCACGGGAATCGCCTGTTTGCGGGAATGTTCTGATTTTATCACTTCCAGACTGATCCATGAAAGGATCCCGCCATTTAGCACCAACGAAAGGCACAGGGACATCGCCCACAGACGAGCCTCATCTCCGTTTGATCGCGAAACTGCGCTGGCCACGTGCGTAGTTTGCCTTATTTCAAGAGCCGTGCAACGATTCGATTCGCGTCACTGGCAAGCGGCAGGCTACCCCGGCGATGACTCCCGAACCGAACCCGAAAACATGACCGAACACATCCACTCCCGAATCGGGCGCGGCACCGCCCAGCCAACCTAACAGAACCAGGCCGGCCAGCAAGGGCGCGCAGATCCTGACCCAGGGCATTCTGACCGGCTCACGGATATTTTCCATGATTCCGATTCCGGAAAGAATTCCCAATGCGCCGAAAACCGCCGTCGAGGCCCCCAGCGAACTGAAGGGTTGCGGGTAGGTCAGCCATGAGGTCAGGGCGTTTCCCATGGTGCCTGCCAGCAGGATCATCGTCCAAGCTTTCAGCGGGCCGAGTGATTTCGAAACCATTCCTCCAAAGACCATCCCGCTCGCCAAATTGCCGACGATGTGGGGTCCGTCAGCATGCAGGAAAAGGGCGGTGAAAGGTCGCCACCACTCGCCGCGCCCGATCAGACCGATGCTCGACGAAGCGCCACGGTCAGCCAAGGATGGGTCTAAGCCCTGCCAATGGAATATCCCCAGAAGCAAGCCGGCCCATGCGATAAAATAAAGCCAGCCCGCCGGATGTTTCGCCCAGTTGGAAGGTGAAATCGGGGGCTGTTTCCGTTCACGGTTTTCAGCGGCAAACTCTTCCAGCTCTTCCGAAATTTTCGCGGCGACCTCCGCTTCCGCCTGAAGCTCGTATTCACCAAGCTGCTTTCCCTCAAGGACTCGACATGACTCGCCCATCGCCAGAATGACCAGCCCGTGATCGTATGCTTCATCCAGCGAATCATAACGCCCGACATCGACCCAGCTTCCGGCGTGGTTCTCCTCGTGGTCTTCTGGCATGGTTTCGCCCATCTGAAATGCTAGGCTTGGGCGGGCTTCATCTTCGCCTTTTCTTCCTTCAATCCACCGAAAAACAACAACACCGCCGCCACACAGATGCACGAATCAGCGACATTGAAGGTCGGCCACCAGCCGCCGCTGGAAGGGACGAGTTTTTCATAAAATGGCAATTTTACCGAGATGAAATCGACCACATAACCCTCCGACAGTCGCTCCCAGAAACCGCCATCCTTGAACTGCTCCAGCAGAAATCCCTGCACCAGACGGTCAGTTAGATTTCCGAAAATGCCGCATAGCAATAGCGCCACGGCGACCTTGGAGAGGATGTGATCGAACGCACCTTTTTGCCAGAAGATCCTTATCAGGAACAGAGCGATGAGTGGCACCAGCATGAAGACCACTGGCGCCCACTCCGTGCCGTTTCCGAGCCCGAAGGCGACACCCTGGTTGTGTATACGGGCCCAGTGCAAAACGTCATCGATGATTTTGATTTGATCGACATTGTACTTTTCGGGTGGC
>JACMMB010000246.1 GCA_014379305.1 Akkermansiaceae bacterium | reverse complement strand
TTCACGAAATAGACGATCAGCGGCAGGATGAACCCCACGCCCAGCAGCAGCGAGAGGTGGCACAGGATGATCCACAGTTTGTCGTCACTGGCGATCGGCGGCACGGGCGGAGGCGGGAGTTCTTCCATGACCGCAGGTTGGAGAATTTCCGCGGCTTTGCCAAGTGCGGACGGTGGGTGGCAGCCGCCGCCTGGCGAGGGGCTTGCCGACGCGGCGAAAATCAGCACTTCGCGGAGCCGAGAAGCAGTGCTTCCATCATCTCGGTCCCTTCATCGTCCTGCAACTCGCGGGGATCGATGGATTGATAAAACGCCCAGCAAATCACGAAGAGGCAGAACAGCAGGCCGCCGAAAATTGAAAAGCCGATGGTCCAGACAATGCTGATCGAGGCTCCGAAGATCCAAACCGCGAGCAGGGCAAGGATGCCTCCCCAGAGCAGGGATGAAACCAGCAGGAGCGTCAGAACCTTCGAGACTTGGTTTGCAATATTCAACATTCCTTAAATACCTAGTTTCGCCTCGGGCGGCAATGCTTCATTTTTCACGCGATCGCGTAGGGGCGGCGGATTCATTCAAAAGCAGCAGCGGGTTCATCCCGGAAAGCCGCCGTGTTTCATCCAGGGTGGATTCCCTCCGTTAGCCGGGTCCGTGCAAGTCCGATCCGGAGTCCGTGCAAGTGGGGCGGCAAGTCCCCGCAACTCCTCTCCCGACTCCGCGCGGCATCGATCCAAAGTAAATGCGAGATCGATCCGGAGTCCGTGCGCTTCCACTCCGGAGATCGCGCCAGTCGATCCCGCGTCCATACGACTTCCATCACGACCCCGTGCGGATCCTATGAAAAGCGGGTGCGTGTCCTATCAGGAGTCCGTTAGTAATCCATCCCAATTGCGTGCGACTTGGACCCAAAGCGCGTGCGGTTTCGACCAAAAGTTAGTTCGGGTCGGCTCAAAAGTGCGTTCGCCTCCGTCCAAGCCGATGTGTTACCTTCACAAAATGAATGATTTGCGACTCTCTATTCAACGGACCCGAGCGAAACGCCCAACGTCGATGTCGTCGTGGTTGAGATTAAGAAAAAGACGGATGACGAGAAAGAAAACCTCTATGCAGTCAACCAGCTCTTGGAACGTGCGCAAAAACTGGTGGATCACTGCTCCAATATTCAACGCATCTTGTATAACGTAGTCCTTCAGGTCAAATGAAACGCTAGACCGGCGGCTTCGGCAAATGAAGTGGGCCCCCCCTCTTCTCAATCGGAAAGGTGTTCTATCAGGATTTTGAAACACGGCGTCCGGATGGACAGATCATCCCCACTCCGACCTTTGTTTTATCCTTCGACGCCATCATTGGAGACGCGGAGTGCCGAAATCACACGTTCCTTGAAATCCTGAAATCGGGAATGCGTGCAATGAACAAAACTGGAGATCCCGATGCCACGAGCAATCCACCCGCATCACCAGTAGTTCCGTGAACGGGCATGCAGACAAATTTGTAAGCCACCTTTGGGACGACGTCGGCGGTTAATAGTCCAGATTAAGGTAGTCGGCGCAATGGAGGAAGCATCTGGAAGCCAATTCTCTTCCGCATCCCCGCAACTGACGCCAACTTCCAAAATCTGAAATGAAACATAGAGCGGTATTCCTTTTCCCGGTCGCCACCACCATCCTCACCTTGGCGCTTCTGGCGCTGGCGGTGATCAACGGCTGGTTCGGTGAGCCGACGGGAGTGGGTTCCTGCTTCTGTGAAGCCAACCGGCCGGGCTTGATCAAGCAGCCGGTCAACACCTTCTCCAACGTAGGGTTCATCCTCACGGGGCTTTACATCGGCTGGGTGCTGGCGCACGGGAAATACGCCGAGAACAAAAACAGCCTGACGCAGAACCCGTTTTATGCGGCGTTCTTTGCCTCGCTGATCGTCTATCTGGGGCCGGGGTCGATGGCCATGCATGCCACCACGACGGCGATTGGAGGATTTCTGGACATGCTTTCCATGTATCTCATCGCTGCCTTCATGGTGGCCTATTCCGCCGGGCGCTTGTTCAAGCTGAAGCCCTGGCAATTCACCGGCCTGTTCATCGCCGTGATCATCGTCTGTCTGGTGGGAAACGCGCAGACGTTTCATTTCATTTTTGATTTCTTCGGCAATACGGTTTTCGCCTTCCTGGTCGGATTGACCGTAATCTTCGAGACGCTGAACCTCTTCGTTCGCAAGATGCGGCATGAAAGCCACTGGGCGTTCCTCAGTTTTGGCGTGTTGGTCCTCGCCTTTGTAATCTGGAATCTATCAAAGACGGGTGCGCCGCTGTGCGACCCTCATTCATGGATCCAAGGCCACGCGATCTGGCATTTGCTGGATGCGGTTTCGCTGTATTTCCTGTTCAGATATTATGCTTCGGAGCAGGCGGAGTGAGGTGGCTGGCCTCAAGGAGGAGCGGACTCCGATCCGCTCTTGACCATGGTTGGACAATGGATGGCGGATTTCCTCACCTCATTGGCACCTCATGGGCCGGGGCGGATCGGAGTCCGCCTTTCCTTGGGGGGATTTGCTATCAACTCTCAACCATTCACGATCAACATCTTCAGCGCCTCACCCGTGCACGGCGATGGCAGGCGGAAATCCTTTTCGATTTCAAAGGCTCCCAGCGCGTCGCGGATGGCTTCCCTAACGGAGATGGCGAGCATCAGCGGTGGTTCGCCGACGGCTTTGCTGCCGTGGATGGTGTTGGGTTGTTTGGCATCTTCGAGGAGGGTGACGCGGAAGTCGGTCGGCGCGTCGCTGAAGGCGGGGATGGCGTAGGTGCTGGCGCTGTGGGTGAGGAGCCTGCCTTTGTCGTCCCATTTCAACTCCTCGGAGGTGAGCCAGCCCATGCCCTGGACGAAGCCGCCTTCGATCTGGCCGCGGTCAATGCCGGGGTTGAGCGAGTCGCCGACGTCATGCAGGATCTCGACGCGGCGGACGTGGTGCATGCCGGTATAGCCGTCGATCTCGACCTCGCGAACAGCCGCGCCGAAGG
>JACMMB010000245.1 GCA_014379305.1 Akkermansiaceae bacterium | reverse complement strand
CCACGCGCCACGCCGCATGGCTGTGCTCGATCCACTGAAACTCATCATTGAAAATTTCACCGATGAACCCGCCGAAGCCCTCGAAGTCGTAAACCATCCGCAGGACGAATCCTTCGGAAATAGACCGGTGAAATTCTCTTCCGAAATCTTCATCGAGCAGGAGGATTTCATGGAGGATCCGCCGAAAAAATTTTTCCGTCTCGGCCCCGACCGTTACGTCCGCCTGCGTGGCGGACCGATTATCCAATGCACTGGATTCGAAAAGGATGCCGAAGGGAAAGTCATCCTCCTGCGAGCCAGACTTTTGCCCAACTCCACAGGAAAGGACTCGCCTGAAGGGATCGCCTGCAAGGCCGTGATCCATTGGGTTGATGGGAGATCTGCCGCTACGGCCACAGTCCGTCTCTACGAGCGTCTTTTCACGGTCGAGGACCCGGATGCCGCCGAGGGCGGTTTCCTCAGTGTCCTCAATCCCGAATCCGTTCAAACCATTGAGGCGAAAATTGAATCCTCACTGCTTCATGAAGCACCCGGCTTCACATGCCAGTTCGAGCGGATGGGCTATTTCATCGCGGACTCCAAAGATCACATCCCGGGGCAAACAGCCGTCTATAACCGCACGGTCGCTCTCCGCGACTCCTGGGTCAAATCGCGCTGAGTCGGCTCACCCGAACATTTTCCATATCATGAAAAACGACATCGAACGTGTCCTCGTGGATGAGGCCGTCATCCAGAAACGCCTCGACTCGATGGCCAAGGAAATCGAAAAGGATTTTCCCGAAGGCCCGGTTGTGGTCATCATCCTTCTTAAAGGGGCACTTGTCTTCGCCGCGGACCTTCTGCGTCGCGTGCCACGCCAGCTTTCCATCGAATGCCTTAACGTCGCAAGCTACCATGGAGGCCTGGAAAGCTCCGGCCAGGTCGATTTCCTCGACCGCCATTTTCCTGTTGTCAAAGGCATGCACGTCCTCCTGCTCGATGATATTCTGGACACCGGCCGGACCCTTGCCGCAGTCGCCAAACGTCTTAAGGAAGAAGGAGCTATCGCGGTCCATACTGGAGTGCTTTTGGCAAAGGACAAAAAACGCGCCGAAAACGTTCAGGCTGATTACGTCGGCTTTGAAATCGGCGATGAATTCGTCGTCGGTTACGGACTCGATTACAAAGGCAGATACCGCAATCTTCCCTATGTGGGCGTCCTCAAGCTTTCCGCAGCGACTTGATCAGCTAAGCGATCGAATTGATCGCCATGCTCATTTATTAAAACGAATCCAATCGAGATTCAATGCGTTGCTGAAAATGAAAAACAGGTCTCCGCGTTCAGGATCCGGAGTGATTTCAGTGTTGGCCTCAGACCACGTTTCCCAACCGCCAGTCGGCTTGAGCAGGAATTCGCCGATCTTTTTCCCATCCCTGGAGCCTTTACGAATCTCGATTTTTTTCTCCTCGTCCGGCACCGCATAGGAAATCGTAATCGAGGAAATCGTAATCAAATTCACGTTGGATATTCTCAAGGCGTGTCCGGAGCTGATATTTCCGATGGCTTTTTTACCACTGGCGTTTTGAAAACCGGCTGGCTGCGGACCCAACAGTTCATCGGCCATTTCCGCTTCAAGAAAACGTCCGCGCAGATTCACGATGGTTTTGGCAGATACCGGGTTGGCCTTGCCGGCTCCAAAATCGGTGAAATCCGCCTGCAACCTGCCGCCTCGGATTTCTTGGTTATCCGGCACTTCAATCGCACCTTCAGTGCCCCGCATCAGGCTTGGGCCGGTCTTGCCTGCTTCAAGTGAGAAAATCCACTCCACCATCATGTGGAGTTCGTCCTTGGTGTGCTGCGGATGAGGAAGCATCGGAACTTCTCCCCACACGCCGGCAGAACCTTTGAGCACACGATCGGTGGAAACGTCCACTGCTCCAGCCTGCCCGCGATAGCGATCCGCTATCTCCAAAAGGCCGGGTCCCACGAGCTTTTTATCCACCGCATGACAATTGAAGCAGTCGGACTGTTTCATCATCTTCATCCCCGTCGCTTCTTCGGATACTTGGTTTTTTTCATTGAGCCAGTCATTGCTTACCAGCGTCGCTGCCGAGATCTGCGATGCCTTCGGGCCATCCGTCGAAGTCCCATCCTCCGCGTCCTCGACCTTGATTTTGTATTCAAGCGGCGCTCCCAGCTCGAAAAAATCTCCCTCCTGGGGTTTCAGGAATGTCACCACCGGGCTGGTGTTGCCAACAGTTACCCGGTGGCTGACGCGACTTGATGCCCCATCCGGGTCCGTGACCCGAAGCTCGATCTGATAGTTGCCGTCTTCTTTAATCGTCGTCTCTGCCTGGGCGCTCCTCGCCAAACTTTGATCCCCCGGTTGCAATAACCATTCATAGGAAAGCTCTTTCCCCTCGATATCTTTCGAGCCATCTGCCGACATTGCAATCGTAAGCGGAGCCTTGCCGATTGCGTTTTTCAGGCTCGCCTTTGCCAACGGGGGAAGGTTTCCCCGCTGGTAGCTGATTTTCAGCATTCGGGCATCCGGATTCACGCCCCAGGTTTCGCCGTAATCCATCAGGTAAAGACAGCCATCCGGCCCAAACAAGCCGTCCACCGGCCTTTTGATTTGGAATTGTCCCGAGCCATTATCGTCACCTTGGGCAATGCGGGCGGAGGAGGTAAAGGGAACCAGCCCTTTGAAATTCGCACTCCCATCCAATTTTGCCCATACCATGAAAGGTCTGTGCCAATCATATACCAACAGGTGGCCGTCAAATTCCTGCGGAAAGCCATCCGTTTCGGAAAAACCAGGTTCATAGTAGAAAACCGGCCCCGCACAAGCGGTTCTCCCACCTGTGCCGAGCATGGGGAATTCATTGGACCCGCCCGCAGGATACCAGATCATCGGCGGCTCGACCGGTGGCAGTTTGCTAAGCCCGGTATTATTCGGGCTGCTGTTAATCGGCGTCGTCTTGCTGAATGGTTCACCTGAATGGTTTTTCTCGAAATCATAATCATGGTAAACTTCCTTTCCGCGCGAATATGGCCAGCCGAAGTGAGCCGGCTTGCGGATCTGATTTATCGTATCAAAGCCGTTGGGTCCGCGATCATCGTTGGTATTTCCCGAATCCGGCCCCACATCCCCCGAATAGACGATGCCATTTCTCTGATCGACCTGAAAACGCCACGGGTTCCTGAATCCCATCGCATAAATCTCCGCTCGCGTTTTATCGGAACCGGACTTGAACAGATTGCCCTCGGGAATGGTATATGATCCGTCCGGGGTAGGCCTGATGCGTAGGATTTTGCCACGCAGGTCGTTGGTATTGCCGGATGACTTCTGCGCATCGAATGGGGCGCGATCATCCCGCTCGTCAATCGGGGTGAAGCCATCCGATGCAAACGGGCTGGTATTGTCACCAGTCGAAATGAAGAGGTTGCCATCAGGACCGAAACGCACGGCACCCGCATGGTGACAGCACTCCCGCCTCTGCACCGGCCAGCGCAGAAGCTCCTTGGCGGAGCTGTGATCCAAAACATCCTCCTTGATCGTGTATCGGATCACCGCCTGGCCATCGTAATCCACCAAGGATTGCTGAACGAAGATATGGCCATTCTCCTTGAATTCCGGATCAAGCGCGAAACCTAGAAAGCCACTCTCCTGCTCTGTGAAGACCTTGAGTTCTCCAACCTCTTTAACCAACTTCGTCTTCGGATCCAGAAGGCGCAGCTTTCCGGTCAGTTCATTGAAAAAGATTCTCCCGTCAGGTGCCATGGCCATGGTCATCGGCATGATCAAATCAGTCGCGATAATCTCGTAATTGTAGCGATAATCGTCCGCAGCTTTGGTAGAGGAAATCGGCTGGCAAAGGGTCGCTAGAACCAAATATTTCAGTAAGGTCATCAGGGTGTTTTTTGTGCATAGACCCTACGCCGTCTTGCGAATCGAGTTTTCAGCGTATCCCGGGAAACAAACAATGAATGGTCGGGACGGCCAGATTCGAACTGACGACATCCTGCTCCCAAAGCAGGCGCTCTACCAGGCTGAGCTACGTCCCGTAACGGGGTGGGGAAAATGATACGACGTGACGAATGACGCAAGTTTTTTCATCCGCCGCTTTCGGGAAACCCAAATGAAGGTCTTAAAATTCGCCTTTGAACGAACAGCGAGCCGTCGGGGTTTCAAAGATCACGATCTCTGACAGACCGGGAAGTTGCGGTGAAAGTTTTTTCCAAAACCATCCTGCAAGCCTCTCAATGGTTGGGCTTTCGAGTCCCTCGATATCATTCAAATAGCCATGATCGAGCAAATCAAGAAGTGGCTGCATCGCGTTTGAAATGAGCTTGTGGTCATAAACCCAGCCAATTTTTTCATCGACCGTCCCCTCAATGGAAATCTCCACCTTGAAACTGTGACCGTGCATTTGCCGGCATTTATGCTCCTCGGGCAAAGTCGGCAAGGTATGCGCGGCCTCAAAGCGGAAGTCTTTAGTCAACGTGGCTCTCATCTGCTGATGCGTAGGCTATCCGGCTTTCGGTAAATGGAAAACCCAAAGCTGCGCTATAATTCTGTAGTCAGCAAATCTCTTCGTTCAATGCAGGCGTACACATGCTTTGCCAGCATGTCTCCTTCCAAGTTGACCGGATCCCCCACGCTGGCAGTCTTGAGATTCGTGTGCGTGAACGTATGGGGAGTGATCCAGAAAACCGCCGAAGCCGCTTTCAATCCGGCGATTGTCAGGGAAATCCCATCCATCGCAATCGAGCCTTTCGGGACACAAAGCCGCTGGACTTCCGCAGGCAGCGCCACCTCAACCACATGATCCTGGCCCTCCTCGGTCATTGAGATGATTTTCCCCACCGCATCGACGTGCCCCTGCACGAAATGCCCGCCCAGGCGGTCCCCGACACGCAGCGCCCGCTCCAGATTCACGGCTGATCCTGCGGATAATTTCCCAAGCGAAGTCACCCGCAAGGTCTGCGCCAGCAAGTCAAAATATATTCCGTCCGCACTATGACCCGCAACCGTCAGACAACAGCCATTCACCGCCACCGAATCTCCCGGTGAAAGTTCAGCCGCAAAAGGGATAGCCAATCCCAGCCGCGCCTGCTCGCCGAGAATTTCCATGGAAACCACCTCACCAAGTGCTTCGACAAGACCGGTAAACATAAATATAATGATGGCGGAGAAGGTGGGATTTGAACCCACGGTGAGTATTACCCCACGTCCGATTTCGAATCGGGTGCCTTAGACCACTCAGCCACCTCTCCTGAACTTGCGAGCGCGAAAATTGCTTGATGCCATGTCACATGTAAAGCTTGCAATGCTACAGCTGCTCCAGGAGCTGCTGGTGAATGCCGCCAAATCCGCCGTTTGAGAGCACGGCAATCACATCGCCGGCTTTCGCCTCCGTCTTCACCGCAGCGATGATGGCCACGTTATCCGCCAGATAAAATCCCCTGCCTCCCAATCGCTCGATATCCGCTGAGAGCTGCTCGGTGTTGAGACGTTCGCTTTCCGGAATCTTGTGCAAATCGGTGATCGCCGCAACCACGGCGAAATCGGCCAGCGCCAGCGCCTCCGCCAGCTGTACTTGGAAAACCGCGCGACGGGTGGTGTTCGAACGCGGCTCGAACAGCACCCACAAGCGCGAGTCGGGATATTTCTGCCGGATGCTCTGCACTGCCAGCCGGATTGCCGTCGGGTGATGCGCGAAATCGTCGATTACCTTGATCCCGTTCTTTTCACCTTTCAACTCCTGCCGGCGCGCCACGCCCGTGAAAGCAAGCAAGCCTTCAGTTATCACCGGCAAATCCAGCCCGCCAAACCTGGCCGCCGCCACCGCCATCGCAGCGTTGCGAACATTGAACTCACCAGTCATCGGCACGGTATAATTCCCTCCATCCAGGAAAAATGAACTACTGGATTGATCGTAATTCACATCGGAAATCCTCATGGAGCAGTTTTCCCCAAATCCGACTGTGGTCACCGGACAAGGCGCGGTTTTCGCCACATCTAGGCAGTGCTGCTCATCGCCATTTACAAACGCCATCCCGTTTCGCGGCACGATGTTCAACAGCCTTTTGAAGCTTAATTTGATCTCGTCAATGGAGGCATAAATATCCGCATGATCAAACTCGATATTGTTCACCACCACGCATTCCGGAAGGTAGTGGAGAAACTTGGAACGCTTGTCGAAAAACGCCGTGTCATATTCATCGCCCTCCAACACATTGATTCCGCCATCTGGAAAATGCGCCCCGCAGCCGAGATTTTTAGGCAATCCGCCGATCATGAACCCGGGCTCCCGCCCCGCATGACGGAACAGCCACGCGAGTATCGAACTGGTCGTCGTTTTCCCATGGGTACCCGAGACCACGAAGTTGCGTTTTCCACGCAGAAAATGTTCCTTCATCACCTCCGGCAGCGATTGATATAAAAGCTTGCGCTCAAGCGCCGCCTCCGCCTCGGGATTGCCGCGTGAAATCGCATTGCCGATCACCACCACGTCAGCCTCCGCCGGGATGTTTTCCTCACGATACCCTTCGGATAATTCAATCCCCTCGCCGCGCAGGAAATCCGACATCGGCGGATACACATTCGCATCGCTGCCTGTCACTACAAAGCCCCGCCGCTTCATCGCAGCGGCCACCGCCCCCATTGCCGTCCCACAAATTCCGGTAAAATGAAAATGATTTTTTCCTGACATAAAATCTTCAGAAGGTAGGCGCAGCCACTGTCGCATTTTCCCGCTCTTCCAAGCGCCGCCGCAGAATCCGATCCGCCGTCTCCGTGACCATCTCGGAAAGCAGCAACCAAAGGTGCGAGCCCTCGCGGTAATCGGCCGGGGCAATGTGCTTCACCCTCCCTGCATGGGTGCACAACTGGAAACATTTCCGAAATGATTTCCCACTCTTGTCATCCGGATTATAGACCGCGATCCCATGGCCGCCGTTGCGGTTCACCACCGTGAAACATGGCACATCCGTCGGCCCGTCACCCACATAAACCATGTTCTCAAAAGGTATCGGACGCTGCTCCGGCGGCATATGATCGTTCACATCCTGATCATACCTCAGCATCCCTTTATTGATCCTGAAGAGAAACTGGGTCTTGGTCGTATGCGAAATCACCCGCTTGGGAAAACTAATCCGCCCCTCCGCATCCTCGCCGAATTCACAGCCGAACATTTCCTTCACAAACGGCTTTAGCCGGGAGCCATCCAGCAGAGCCTTGAGCCCGGATGAAATGATATAATGCTCCACTTTGATACCCGCGATTTCATGCTCCGGCGTCAGCGAAGCCTTGGGCAGCGCTTCGAAAATCTCAGGCAAGCCGGGAAAAAACGACAGCCCGCTTCCAAGCTCCGACAATCTCGCGTTCGTCACCTGATCCATCCCCAGGTAATCAAGCAGGCATTTCATGTAAGCCAGCTCGCCATCCCACTTCTGATCATGCACCAATGCATTGCACTTTTTCCAAAACTGCGCCGGATCGATGCCGAACTCGGGAAACAGCACATCGTCCTGCATGTAATTCGGACTCAGCGTCTGGTCGTAGTCATAAACCAGAGCGATGGTATTTTGAAGAGCGGCCATGGCAGGGAAAGAAGCAACCAATCCCAGCCCCCACCGACAAGGGTTTATTTTACGGGGAATTCCCGAGCAGGGAGTTTCCACCTCCGCCCTAATATGATTTGATGATGAAAATTCTGATAATTCCCCCATTGCCGGGTTGACAAGCCGGTGTCGTTATCTAAAGTCCCGCCCCCAGCCGGCAACAGGCTACCAATTTAATCGAGACCCGCCATGAGCTTCCGAACCTATCAGCCTTCCAAACGCACACGTAAAAACCAGTTCGGTTTCCGCACCCGCATGGCCACAAAATCCGGTCGCGATATTCTTCGCCGTCGCCGCCAAAAAGGACGGAAACGCCTTGTACCAAAAGGCGTGGAGCTGCATTACAAACGCCACACCGTCCAGCACGGCACCTGATTTTCCGAGAGCGGTTTGATCAACCGCCTCCATGCCCGCGCCTCCACCCGGAACCCTCGAAATGAGATTCCCGAGGAAATGCAGCATTACCCGACATGGGGATTTTCTCCGTATCAAAAAAACCGGCCAATCCAAACCTGGCCGGT
>JACMMB010000005.1 GCA_014379305.1 Akkermansiaceae bacterium | reverse complement strand
TGGAGGAGATTTCCCCTGAGAATGTCCGTTTATCGATTTCGTTTCAACTTAACGGCAAGCCGAGACTGGCGAAGAAAGGGGAAGTCGGTTGGATGGGTTCGGACCCGAGGTATTTGAGCGGAACTTTGGTCGCGGAGCCAGGGTTGATGAGTCGTGAGGTCATCTTGCAAATCAGGGACATCATAGTGCCAGGGAAGAAGGTGCCGGTGGAATTCATCGAGCGAATGTCGCCTTACCGGATCGCCGAGCGATACGTCGGTAGCGAGGGAATCGGCACGACGATGGCAAAACTGACGAAGGTCGAAATTGGGGAGGGAGTGATCCGTTTTCATAAAACGGCGGGTGAAGAGCCTGAGGATGCGGTGACGAATGCGGAAGTGGATTCGGCAAGCCGTAGATTTTTCAGCGTTCTCGCCATCGCGGCATGTATTTTTCCTTTAATAGTGGGGATTATTTTATTTGTGGGCATGCGCTTGAAAAAGTCCAAAGAGCGGACAGTATAAGCGGGATGAAGATTAAAACGGTTTGCATTATGTTGGCGGCGAGCCATGTGGCGATTTATGCCAAGGAGGCTCCGGTCAATGCTGTTGCACCTCCTGCGACTGCCGAAGTTCAAGCGAAGTCAGCCGATGGGGATGCCAACACAAAACTGGAGGTGTTGAATAAACTGGAGGCCGAGAAGCTGACACACGCGACCAACGACCAACGGGCGGAGATAACGAAGCTCAAGCTGGAACGTGAACTGATTACCGAGCGGCTTGCTTTGGAGTCGGCGAAACGCAAAGAAGCTTCGAATGACGCGACTGCCAAGTCGGAAATCGAGATCGCTGAACTCACCCAGGCTGCTGAGGTCTCCAAGATCCGTGCGGAGAAACTTTCCGCTGATCTCAAAAGCATCCAGAGCGAAATGGCGCTGGAGTTGGCACGCTTGCAAACCGAGATTGAGACAATCCAGACCAAGGCGAAGCGTGAGACTTATGCGGATTCCAACCCGATACAGCTGAAAAATCCGTTGCGTGAGGATGGAGTGTTGGTGATTTCAGAGCGGCGTATTCCGCTTAATGGGATGATCGTTTCGGAAACGGCGGACTTTGTGACCAGCCGTATCGACTTCTGGAATAACCGCAACCGGGAGCTGCCGATTTTCATCGTCATTGATGATTGTCCCGGTGGATCGGTGATGGCCGGTTATCGTATTTTGAAAGCAATGGAGGCAAGTGATGCCCCCATTCATGTCGTGGTGAAAAGTTTCGCCGCTTCTATGGCTGCCTGCATCACCACCCTCGCCAAGGAAAGCTATGCTTATCCCAACGCGGTGATACTGCATCATCAGATAAGTTCCCAGCTTGCATTCGCTCGCCTGAACCTGACGCAGCAGAAGGAATTTTATCAGGAGAGCCAGCGCTGGTGGGAGCGTCTTGCAGCTCCGGTCGCGGAGAAAATGGGCGTTACGACCGACAAGTTCATTGAGGAAATGTATGCCCGCTCCAGCAGTGGGGATTGGAGTGAGTTCGGCGATCGTGCCAAGGAACTCAAGTGGGTGAACCACATTGTCGAGGGGATTGTTGAAAGCTCGATCACTCTTAATCCCGATGCAGATACGGCAAACGATTCCAAAAAGGAAGCTGTTAGGGAGGAAGTGGATAGTGACGGAAAAGTTTTCTCATATCTTCCCAGGCTTAACCCGAAAGATGTTTATTTCCTTTATAATCCAGACGGCTACTACCGGATGCGATGACTCTGGAGGACGATTTTTCCGATGTCATTGCCAAGGCAATGACGGGACTCGAAATCGGGATTGAAGAACTTGCCCAACAAGCGGCACTCGGGACTTGCGAGATAGAAAGCGTGCTCCGTGGGGAGATGAATGAAGCCGTGCTCAGGAAAATTTCACCGCTTCTGAATCTCGGAGCAGACGCCTTGATCGCGCTGCCAGACTATCGGCCCGCTCCGCATGGATTGGCCGGCATCTCACGCATCAAGCTTCCGTACCGCCAATGGACGGTCAATGCATGGATCGTGCAACTGAATGATATCCGGTTGCTTTTCGATACTGGCTTCGGGGCCAATGATGTGTTGGGTCACACGGACGCCGACCGATTGAATGCGGTTTTTCTCACTCATTCGCATGAGGATCATGTTGGAGGAGTTGGTGCGCTTGAGTCTGCAGGTGCAAGGGTCATTGCCGAGGAAGAGGGATTGGCAGAGGCATCATACCGATTCGGAAACCTGTGCCTTGAAGTGGTCGATCTGTCGGGGCATGCGAGTCCCGCTGTTGGATTTTTCATTACCGGATTGGAGCGCCAGATATTTGTGACGGGGGATTCGGTATTTGCCGGTTCCATGGGCAGATGCCGTTCAAATAGTTCATATAAAACGGCCTTTGCAACTTTGTGCGAGGCAATAGAACACGCGGAAAGTGACTGCATCCTGCTTCCCGGCCACGGGCCTGCAACCACACTGACCGAGGAGATGACCTCAAATCCATTTTTCGCGTGCTTTCATTAATGCAATTTACTTGCGTATAAGTCCGTGTTCCGCTTTCTTCTTTCAGGGATATGAAAAATCTTCGGGTCATTGTTTTTCTAGTCAATGTGTCGATCTGCCCTGCGGCGGAACTCAAAGTGGTTTCACTGCATCCCTTGATCGGGGATCTCATACGGCAGGTCGGCGGAGAAAAAGTCGAGGTTGTGGACTTGATCGGTGCGACCGGCGATCCACATAACTTCGAGCCGCGCGCTAGCGATGTAAGGAAAGCTGATGGCGCGAAACTGTATTTCGTATCCGGAATGGGTTTGGAAAATTATCTACCCAAGTTGAAAGCGATTATTGATTCCCAAACGAGAATTGTGGAGATCGGAGCGACTTTGCCAGCCCTCCATGGTGATTGCGATCACGAGGAACACAATCATGCCCATCATCACGAGGTCGATCCGCACTGGTGGCACTCGGTGGATCTTTTTCGCAGGGCGATCAATGTCGTTACCAATGAATTATCCCGGGCGAGTCCTGAACATAAAACGAACTTCGAAGCAAACGCCTTGATCTATCGTGGCAAGCTGGACGTTTTGGAGAAATGGGTCAAACGGGAGCTTGTGAAGATTCCCAAGGATCGCCGCCACCTTGCCACGGCTCATGCCGCATTCCAGTATTTTTGTGAAGCCTACGGCTTTGAATCGTATTCGATCCAAGGATTGAATCGCGAGCAGATGCCGGATGCTGCGAAACTAGCCGGGCTAATCTCCACGCTGAAAATGAAGCGAGTCATTGCGATTTTCCCCGAGCTTGAGTCCAACCCGAAGATGCTGGGCAGCCTGACCCGGGACACGGGAATCAAACTAGGTGGAAAGCTGATCGCTGATGGCCGGGGGATGAAGAGCTATGAGGAAATGATGCGCGCGAACGTGAAAACGATTGTAGCGGGTCTCAGCGGAGAGTGATGCTTACCGGGCAGTGGTCGGAGCCTTGCACATGGGGAAGAATGGTTGCTTCGCGGAGGCGATCAATGAGCTGGGCGGAAATGCCGAAGTAATCGATTCTCCAACCCACGTTTCTTTGGCGAGCGCCACCGCGATAGGACCACCATGAGTAGGCCTGGGTTTTTTCAGGATAAAGGTGGCGGAAAGTATCGATGAAACCGCTGCCCAGGAGTTCGGAGAAACTGGCGCGTTCTTCATCGGAAAAGCCCGCGTTCCGGCGGTTTGCTTTGGGGTTGGCAAGGTCGATTTCGTTGTGGGCGACATTGAGATCGCCGCAAAAGATGACGGGTTTGGTGCGGGCGAGATGATTGAGGTGGTGCCGAAAAGCGGAGTCCCAAATGAGCCGATATGGAAGGCGGCGGAGTTCATCCTGCGAGTTGGGTGTGTAAACGTTGATCAGAAAGAAATCAGGGTATTCGAGAGTGATGAGGCGGCCTTCGGTGTCATGCTCATCAATGTCGAAACCCATGGTGCAGGCAAGCGGGGCTTGTTTGGTAAAAATGGCGGTTCCGGAATACCCGGGTTTTAAAGCGGAGTTCCAAAAAGATTGGTATGCATCAAAGGCGGCTGGAAGCACGACCTGATCTTCGCGGGCTTTAATTT
>JACMMB010000028.1 GCA_014379305.1 Akkermansiaceae bacterium | reverse complement strand
TTCAGGCACAGGGTTTCCATAATTTGGTGATGCGCACTTCCAGCGAACTGGATTTGCGCGATCAAGGTGCCGTGCGTGATTTCTTTGCGAGCGAACGTCCCGAGTACGTGATATTGGCGGCAGCCAAAGTCGGCGGTATCCATGCAAACTCCACCTACCCGGCCGATTTTATTTACGAGAATCTGGCCATCGCCACCAACCTGATCGAAGGCTCCCGCCGCGCTGGCATCGCGCGCGTCCTCTTTCTCGGCTCCTCGTGTATCTATCCGAAAATGGCCCCCCAGCCAATGACGGAAGAATGCCTGCTCTCATCTCCTCTGGAAATCACCAACGAAGCCTACGCCATTGCCAAAATCGCCGGCCTGAAAATGTGCCAGCATTACCGTGCCCAGCACGGCCTGCTGTATCACTCCGCCATGCCGACCAATCTCTACGGACCCGGTGACAACTACCATGCCGAAAACTCACACGTCATCCCCGCCCTGATCCGCCGCTTTCATGAAGCGAAGGTAGCAAACTCCTCCACCGTGACCATCTGGGGCACCGGCACCCCATGTCGGGAATTCCTCCATGTGGACGATCTTGCCGCCGCGTGCTTTCACCTCCTGGCTCTCGATAACCCTCCCGATTGGGTCAACGTCGGCACCGGCACCGATCTCACCATCCTCGACCTTGCCAAATCCGTGGCCAAAACCATTGGCTACTCCGGCCGGATCCTCACCGATCCGTCAAAACCCGACGGCACCCCAAAAAAGCTTCTGGACATCTCAAAAATCAAATCCTCCGGCTGGTCTCCCACCATCCATCTCGAGGTCGGCTTGGCCGCCGCCTACCAGGACTTTCTCGCGAGCATTGCCAGCGGTGAAGCCCGCCTGTGAAAAGTAATTCCCGATAAATCATCATTATGAAAAAAGCACTTATCACTGGAATCACCGGTCAGGACGGATCCTATCTTGCGGAATTTCTTCTCGAAAAAGGCTACGAAGTCCATGGCATCAAGCGCCGCGCTTCGCTCTTCAACACACAGCGCGTCGATCACATTTACGAGGATCCCCACGTCGAAAACGGTCGCTTCAAGCTTCATTATGGCGATCTCACGGACTCCTCAAACCTCACCCGCATCATCAGCGAGATCCAGCCCGACGAAATCTACAACCTCGGCGCGCAATCCCACGTCGCGGTTTCCTTCGAATCCCCCGAATACACCGCCGATGTCGATGCGATGGGCGCGCTCCGTTTGCTCGAGGCCATCCGCTTCCTCGGGCTTGAGAAGAAAACCCGCTTCTACCAAGCCTCTACATCGGAACTTTACGGGCTCGTCCAGGAGATCCCCCAAAAGGAAACGACCCCCTTCTATCCGCGCTCGCCGTATGCAGTCGCTAAAATGTATGCGTATTGGATCACGGTGAACTATCGCGAATCATATGGCATTTATGCCTGCAACGGCATCCTCTTCAATCACGAGTCCCCCCGGCGCGGCGAAACCTTCGTAACCCGCAAAATCACCCGCGCCCTCGCGAACATCGCCCAAGGACTCGAAGCTTGCCTGTATCTTGGAAACATGGATGCCCTTCGCGATTGGGGCCACGCCAAAGACTACGTCCGCATGCAGTGGATGATGCTCCAACAGGAAACTCCCGAGGATTTCGTGATCGCCACGGGCAAGCAAATTTCAGTCCGCGAATTCGTCCGCATGTCCGCTTGGAATGCGGGAATTGAACTCGAATTCACCGGCGAAGGGCTTAACGAAATCGCGACTGTCAGCAGCGTAAACGCCGATCTCGCCCCCGCCGTAAAAACCGGCGATGTGGTCGTCCGCATCGATCCCCGCTATTTCCGCCCCGCAGAGGTCGAGACCTTGCTCGGCGACCCCTCCAAAGCGAAGGAAAAACTCGGCTGGATCCCTGAAATCACGGTCGAGGAAATGTGCGCTGAAATGGTCGCTTCCGACCTCGAAACCGCCAAGCGTCACGCCCTCCTCAAAGCACATGGCCACCACATCGCTGTAGCCAAAGAGTAGGTGCATCGGTTTTCCATCTTCTTTTTTTCGCTTGCCCCCTTGATATTTGCCCCAGACTCCGGCCTTCATGCTTGTTCTCCGCGTAATCGGCCTACCCGTAGCAGCCACCAATTACGCACAAGCCATTGCCTGGATCCTTGGGCGCGCCTCGCAAGCCGACCAGGCCTACGCGGTGGAAGCCGCAAATACCCATGTCGCCGCCCTCTATCGCTCTGACCCGGCCTTCCACCAATCACTCGAAAAATTCGATCTCATCACCCCCGATGGCATGCCGCTGGTCTGGTCCCTCAACGCGCAACTCCCTGCTGCGGAAAAACTTGTCGACCGCGTTTACGGCCCCACGCTGATGCTCAAAACCATTGAGGCCACGAACACCGAGGCCTCTCCCTTCCGCCATTTCCTCTTGGGCGGGAAACAATCCACCCTCGATAAACTCACCACCCGATTTTCAAGCGAGTTTCCCCAAGCCACGATTGCGGAAACTTACTCCCCACCTTTTGGCATATGGTCTGAGGCCGAAACCGAGTCCATCATCCAAAAAATTTGTAACTCCCGGGCCAATCTGGTATGGGTCGGTCTGGGCTGCCCCAAACAGGAGCACTGGATTGCCCAAAACAAACACCGCCTCCCGCCGGCCGTCTATTTCGGCATTGGGGCGGCGTTCGCCTTCCACGCCGGCGAGGTGAAGCAAGCCCCGATGATTCTCCAAAAATCCGGCCTTGAATGGGCCTATCGCCTCGCCATGGAACCCCGCCGCCTCTTCAAGCGTTATTTCACCTACAACAGCCTCTTTCTCTATCACACCCTTAAGGACAAAATCCTGAAACGCTGAACCCTCAATTATCCCTCGTCCGAAATCCAAACTCCACTTCCCAATGATTATCAATTCTATCTGCTGCCTCGGTGCCGGCTA
>JACMMB010000027.1 GCA_014379305.1 Akkermansiaceae bacterium | reverse complement strand
CGCCAGATTCGTCCGCGTGGGATCAATCCAACCGAGTTCCTTGATCGTCGTCCTCCCGATCAAAATAGCGGAAAGCATATTCGAGCGATTGTTGAGGGTGAAATTCCCGCGCAGCTTTCGCTCGCCGATCTTGAATGACAGTCTCACCACTTCCCTGGTCTGCGAGACCCCGCCCGGCTCCTTTATTCTGGCGATTTTTACCAAAGGAGCCTCGATTCGGATACGCGGCGAATTTTTCTTCCGCGGTTCCGTGACAATGAATCGCACCCACTTTTTCCCATCCCTTTCGAACATTTCCTTCTCCTCCGCATGGATCGAACTTGTGTAAGCCCCGGTGTCCAGTTTTGCGCTGATCAACTTCTTCATGCCATCAATCAAAATCTTTTCCCGCCATCCATACACCTGCATCAGATCAGGAGAAACCGGCTTGGCCACCGCCGCTGCCTCGGCATCGATGGCCTCCATTTCGGCCTCACTCTCAGGTTCTCCCGGCCCTGCTTCAGCTTCCCCGCCGGTGGCGTCTTTATTTACCGCTACCGCTTTTGCGTCGTTATCGTTCTCCGGTTTCTCTTCTCCGGCGTCCTTGACAATCTTCTTACCCGCCTTGCCCTTCACCGCCTCCCGGGCCTCTGACTTTGGCGCGGGCTCCTCATCCCTCTCCTCATTTTGCGCAACCAAAAATCCACTACCCAGGAAGACCAGCAGCAGAAACAGCTGAATTTGATTCAACAAAAAAGGTTTTAAAAGCATGTTGCGGCACAGACTATCACCCTCTAGTTCCTGAAATTGCAATGGAATTATCCACCCTCATCCAGCCATGGATGCTCATTGCAATTGCAAAATCAAACTCCTCCGCCAAGCCTTCCGAATTATGATGACACCCGCGCAATCAGGTTTCTCCATGCCCCCCGAGTGGGCTCCGCAAACCGCCACCTGGCTCTCCTGGCCAGTCGATGATCCGCGTCACTGGGGCGGATCGAAACAGGACCTCATCTGGAAAAAATTTGCGGAAATCGCCGCCGCCATCTCACGCTACCAGATTATCCGCATCAACGCCCCATTCGCCTCACACCCCGCCATTGCCGCCGCCTGCAATCATTCCAAAACCAACCTTTCCAATCTCGAACTCTTTGATCATCCGAACAACGACGTCTGGTGCCGCGACCATGGACCGATCTTCATCAAGCATCGGAAAAGCGGGGAAATCGCACTGACCGACTGGGAGTTCAACGCCTGGGGCGGGAAATTCGCCCCATGGGATTTGGACAATCAGATTCCATCCAAAATCGCCGCCTCCCTCAATCTGCCTGTTTATAAAGGCGGCATGATACTGGAAGGCGGCGCCATCGAAATCAACGGCCAAGGCCAGCTCCTCACGACTGAAGCCGTCCTGCTCAACCCGAACCGCAACAAGACACTCTCCCGCGAGAAGACCGAGCAAATGCTGCGCGATACGCTCGGTGTCACTGAAATTCTTTGGCTCAACAAAGGCATCGAAGGCGACGATACGGACGGGCATATCGACGATCTCGCCCGATTTACCGATGCCACAACGATTCTCGCTTGCCACGAGCCGGATACCTCCTCCCCCAACCACCCCGTTTTGTCGGATAGCCTGCATCGGCTTGATAATTTTCTGACCCCCTCGGGAAAATCATACGAGATCGTCCCGATCCGCCTCCCCCAAGCCTGCGAAATACCAGGCTGGAGACTCCCCGTCCTACCCGCATCCTATGTCAATTTCCTCATTCTCAACCACGCCGTCCTCGTCCCCACCTTCCGCCAGTCGAAAAACGACGACCAAGCCCTGGGTCTCATCCGCGAGCTTTTTCCCGACCGCGAAATCATCCCCATCGACTCTCTCGATCTGGTTCAGGAAGGCGGCACCCTTCACTGCATCTCACAACAACAGCCCGCCTAAAACGATTTCCGCAGATGCGAGGGGAGTATGTTGAGCTGCTCCCGGTATTTG
>JACMMB010000244.1 GCA_014379305.1 Akkermansiaceae bacterium | reverse complement strand
CACTGTCGGGAAGACCGAGCTGATGTTGCCCACCCAATCAGCCATTGAATAGAGCCCGGCGAAGTATCGTACTCCTGACAAATGCTCCTTATCAGAGGTGCTTTCCAACCATTCCTGTGGGCTCTCTGATCCGTCGGTGAGAGGCGCGGACTTTTTTTCAAAATGATCCCGAACTCGTTGAAACAGCGGTTTGAAAGAATTCCCATCGATGATTGAATGATGGATTGTCAGGCACCATGCAGAACTTACTGAGCCCTTGATCCATAGGCTTCTCCACAAGGGTCTTTCGCGATCGTTGTAAAAATCAAATCCGCTCAACCTTAGCTTCAAGGCGAGCTTGGAATATTCAGAGCGGAAGTCCTCATCCGATAGATGCCGCAAATCGCAGGTCTCGAAGGCAGTCTTGGAAACCGAAGGGAGGACGGTTGGCCGCCCCCCGGCAAAAGAAAGTCTGAGGATTGATTCTTCAGTGGCTATGCTCAGCCATGCAGCTTCCCAGTCTTTTTGATCGACGGTTGGATCGAACTCCAGAACAACCTGAAGAAAGTATGAGGGTGAATCCGCATTCTGAAGCGACGCATTAAGCATCGCTGCTTGCCCGGCTGAAAGGATCGTCGGCATGGTCTTCATGTTCGATACATCGGAGCGATGACTTCTTATGACATTTTGCAGATGATCATTTTTAAAGAATTTCTTCATTTTTGATGCTACCGCAAGGCTACAAAAAACTTCCCTTTTTTGGTAAAATCTCCCAAAGCAACGGTCATCGATATGAACTATAAGGAAATTTTCGATGAACGTGGCAACCTTTACAACAAGGCCCATCAAATCGCACCCGGTGCGAGGAAAGCGGAAGGAGAGGCCATGCTTAAATGGCTCCAACCCAGGGCCGATGAGACGATCATCGTGACAGCTGCCGGCGGTGGCTTTGATGCCTGCCTTATCGCGGAATTCCTGTTGCCGGCGTGCGCACGGATTATTTGCGTCGAGCCTTCGCCTTTGTTCTCTTCCCTGATTCCTGGCTCTTTTGAGATTATAAATGCTCCGCTGGGAGAGATTCCGTTACCGGATGGCGTGGCAGATGCAGTCCTCAATCTGGCTGCCCTTCATCATGTGAATGAAAGGCAAAACACCTTCGAAGAATGGACGCGGTTGCTCAGGTCTGGCGGGCGCATCGTGCTTGGAGATGTGGAGGAAGGCTCTTCGAACGCCGCCTATCTCAATAACACGGTCGATCAATTCACCCCTGGCGGTCATGATGGCAAATTCATAAAACCTGGCGAACTGACGGAGGCATTTTCATCCCTTCCTTACGAGAATCCCGAAGAAGCTTTGGAAGCATACGAATGGATTTTCCGGGATCATATGACAATGGTCTCTTTTTCAAAAAACCTGTTTGGCATGGTCAATGGAACCGATGAGCAAATTGCAGCAGGCATTCAACAGTATTTGGGGGTTCAAGACTCAGTCGCTGATAACGCCATGTTTTACCCTTGGTCGTTACGGTTTTTTCGCGCGACAAAAAGGTAAACCCGGTTCGTAGGCGCGCCTTTTTCCCTTATTGGACCTGGGCCACCGCCATTGCGGCGATGCCTTCCTTGCGGCCAACGAAACCCATGGACTCGTTGGTGGTGGCCTTGATGCCCACCCGGTTGGGCGGGATGCCCAGTGCGCCGCCTATGTTTTTCTGCATGGCTTCGCGGAAATGAAGTATTTTAGGCGCTTCGGCGATGAGGGTGGAGTCGATGTTGATGAGTTTCAGGTTTTCCTCGGCGAGTAGAGCACGGCACTTTTCCAGGATCAGGAGTGAGGAGATGTCCTTGCAAGCAGGATCGCCTGGGGGGAAATAGTGGCCAATGTCGGGTTTTCCCATCGCGCCCAGTATCGCATCCGCGACCGCATGGCAAAGCACATCGGCGTCCGAGTGGCCCGCAAGTCCATGGGAGTGCGGGATGGTTACCCCGCCCAGGATGAGCGGCCGGTTTTCGGCGAATTGGTGGACGTCGTAACCGATGCCAATCATAGGATTTCCTCGATGGGGATTTTTCCATTGGAGGCGACGATGGACCATGAGTCGGCTTTTCCGGGTTTCCGGGTGAGGGCGACTTTACCACCAGCCGCTTCGATCAGGAGTTTTCCGGCAGCGATGTCCCAGAGAGAGATTGTGGATTCAACGTAGGCATCGAGCCGGCCACAGGAGATGTAGGCCATCCCGAGTGCGGCCGAGCCCATCATCCGCATTTTGCGGGCGCGTAGCGAGGCGCGGTGAAAACGCTCCATGCCGGTATTGAGTGATTCGGTATCTTTCCCGCATCCGACGAAGAGAATGGATTCTTCAAATTTTTCACGCGTGCTGACTTTGACGGCCTCGCCGTTGAGTCGTGGGATCCCGCCTTTTTCGATAGTCCATGTCTCGCCAACCATGGGATCGTGGATGACTCCTATGACAACTTCATCATCAACGCGGAGAGCGATGGAGATGCAAAAATGGGGGATGCCGTAAAAGAAATTCACCGTGCCATCGATGGGATCGACAATCCACTGGCGGCCGGAGTCCTGATTTCCGGCAATTCCTTCCTCGCCGTAAAGGGCGTCTCCGGGACGGGCGGACAGGAGTATTTTTTCAATAAGACCCTGCGATTCCTTATCCAGGGCGAGTTTTATATCGTGGTGCAGGGCCTCATCGACAACGTGGGATTTCCCGAAGTGCTCGCGCAGAAGTTTTCCGGCGGCGATGGCGGCCGCAATCGCCAGGGAGAGATCATTTTCCATGGGCCGTAGGTTGATTGATGCGGCAGGAAGGTCAAGAAAGACGAGGCGCGGAAGATCCCGGTACGAAGTGCAGGCAGCAATGGAAGGCACTATTTTTCTCCGAGGAACTCGAGCAAAGAGTGCGCGAACTTTACCGAAATCCCGGGGATTTCAGCGATCTCTGCCGGAGAGGCTTTTTTAATTCGGGAAATTGACCCAAATTTCGTCAGCATCAGGGTTTTCCGGCGTGGAGACATACCGGGGCAATCATCGAGCATGCTTTCCTTCATGCGCCGCCGGTAAAGCAGCGCGTTGTAGCCGTTCGCGAAGCGATGGGCTTCGTCCCGGATGCGTTGGAGGAGTTTGAGGGCTCCGGAATCATGGGGAATGTGTAACGGATCCGATCTTCCGGGAAAAAATACTTCTTCGTGCTGTTTTGCGAGGCCGATGATCGGAAGTTCCTGTAAGCCGAGGGTTCGCAATTGTTTGAAGGCACGGGAAAGCTGACCTTTCCCCCCATCGACGATGATGAGGTTGGGAAGGATGATTTTCGCTTTTCCATCCTTCGCGAGACGGCGCTGTGCTTCGATGACGGATTCCTGGTTACACTCGTTTTCCGGATCGATGTTTTCGTTTAAAATTCTCGAATAGCGCCGGAAGATAACCTCCGCCATCGAAGCGAAATCGTCTTGGCCGGTCACCGTGCGGATACGATATTTCCGGTAGTTTTGGTTGTCCGGATGGCCGTTGGTGAAGCGCACCATTGAAGCGACAATGTGGTTTGAGGAGACATTGGAAATATCGAAACATTCCATGACCCGCGGCGGTTCGGAGAGGCCGAGCGCCGCGCCAAGATCGGCGAGGTCTTCGGTGGGGCGGACCGTTGTAGGAACGCCACGTCCACGTGAAAACTGGCGGGTTGGAGAGAGGGTTTTTTCCAGATTTCCCAAGACATCGCGTAGCGTAGCCGCCTTTTCGAAATCCAGAGCCTCGGCCGTGAATTGCATCTCAAGCCGGATTTCATCAAGGAGTGCCTTCCTGCCTTTTCCATCCAAAACAAGGCACGCTTCCTCTACTTTCGCGAGGTAATCCTCACGGGAAACACGGCCGATGCACGGAGCCGAGCAGTTCCTGATGATGTCCGCGCTGCAATGGCGGTAATCGGCTTCCCCGGGATGGATGGGTCGGCACACGCGGAGGCAGAAACGGCGGTTGAGCCAGTTGAGGGTTTCGTGGAGAGCGCTGGAATGGGGAAAGGGGCCGAAGTAACGGGCGCCATCCTCCTTTTTCGTTCGCACGGCGATGAAGCGGGGATATGGATCGCTCATCTTGATTTTGACGTTGAGGAAGCGCTTGTCGTCCCGGAAAGCGATATTGTAGCGGGGTCGGTAGTCTTTGATCAACTTGCCTTCAAGCAGCAGGGATTCCTGCTCGTTGCGCACGACGTGGATGTCGAAATCATGGATTGAATCCATCAGCGCGCGGTTTTTCAAATTCGCCCGGGTCTTGCGGGATGGCGTGAAATAAGACGACAGCCGTCTTTTCAAATCCAAGGCCTTGCCTACGTAAATAATGGATCCAAGGCGGTCTTTCATCATGTAAACCCCTGGCTGGTGAGGCACGTCGCGGAGTTTGGCTTTCAGCTCTTGGGAGACCATTTTGTTAAATATGGACGGGTTGTCTGCGTCGAAGATGCTCCAAATTAGAAAGGTTGCAATGGTGCGGAAATTGCTCTACGTCGTCGCGCCCAACCCGTTCAAAACTATGTTCTTGAAAAAAACCAGCCTGCTTGCCGTCAGTGGCGTTTGCGCCTTTTTCGCAAGCTGTGCAAATCAAAAGCCAGCCGAAGATACCCTGTCGAAAACCGAAGAGACTTACAGGAATCCCTACGAGCCCGGTTCTTACGATCATTTTAAAGCGGAGAAGAACTATCCGAAGACCTACAACGTTTGGACCAACACCCAGCTCCTGCCGAATACCGATCAATCCAATGCACAACTCAGGATCAGCCTTGCGAAACAGCGGGCCTTTCTGATGAACGGCGAGGAAGTTGTAATGGATTACCCGATTTCATCCGGCACGAAGAGCCGCCCGACGCCTGCGGGGGAATACAGGATTCTTGAGAAAATTGTCGATAAAAGTTCCAACTCGTATGGAAAAATTCTCGATGCCGAAGGCGAGGTCGTGAACAGCAATGCCGACGTCAAAAACGACCCCATACCGGAAGGCGGAAAATTTGTCGGCGCTCCCATGAAATATTGGATGCGCCTTACTTGGGATGGCATTGGACATCACATCGGCAACGTGCCCCGTTATCCCGCCTCGCATGCCTGCATCCGTGGCCCGCGCAAGGTCATGCCTGTCATTTATTCAAAGCTTGCCGTTGGCACCCGGGTCGTGATCGAGTGATTTTCCGTTAGCCTTGATGGGAGTTCATTCGTCCTCTTCCATGAACTGATCGTGGCCTTTCTTCTTCATCTCGCGCATCGACGTGACTATTTCCTGAACTTTTTCCAAGTTGTTGTCGAGGAAGGCAAGTTCCATGTCCGCGAGTGTGGCGATGAGCTGGCCCATCATTTTGCGATAGCCGGCGGATGCCTTGGCTTTCTCGGGGCCATCGGCCATGGCTTTCACCAGCTCGGGGGTTTCGGTGATCGCCTTGACCATCGCATCCTGGGCCTCGCGGGCGAGAGCCGCTCCCTTGGCAGGATCTTTCTCGCGACGGATCGCTTTGTAGGCGTCGTTCATCACGTCCATTTGCTCGGCCAGGGGAGAGTCGTCGGCCATGGATGTTTGGACGGACATCAGCGAAGCAACAAAACCGAATAGGATAATTTTCATTTGCATGTGGGCACGATTACGAACTCATCAGACGCGATCTTCCAAGTCGAAATCGATCATTTCATGGAAAACAAATGCATCGGGCGGGGATTCCGGGTAAGAAAGTTCAGTGTGAGCGAAGCCGGTCAGACAAAACAGAGCCGAATCCCATGGAAACGCGGCCTTATCGGGATGTCAGGGCTTGTTGCTTTGTCTCTGGGCATGTGGTTTGCGCTGCCCTGGGCTCTGCCGCTGCCGCGGAATTTAGTCCGGCAACCTGAAGCCTCGCCCGTGCTCCTGGACCGATATGGCAAGGCCATCCGCCATCTCACTTCAGAGGACTTCACGCGTTCCGCGCCCGTTTCCATCGATAAAATCCCGGACGCACTCATCGATTGCACCCTGGCCGCCGAGGATAAACGCTTCTACCGGCATCATGGCATCGACGTTCTTGCCACCGCCCGCGCGGCTTGGGATTTTCTCCGCAACCGCCGGGTGGTTTCAGGCGCATCGACCGTCACCCAGCAACTTGCGAAAATCACCTCGCCGCCCGCCTCCCGAAATCTGCTCTCGAAATTCCGCGAGGTAATGATCGCCCGCCGTTTGGAAATGTCCTGGAGCAAGCGCCGCATTCTCGAAAGCTACTTTTCAAATCTCGATTACGGCAATCTCCGCATCGGCCCCACCGAAGCCGCGCGCTTCTATTTTCAGAAACCCCTGGCTGATCTTTCCCTGGGTGAGTGCGCGCTCCTGGCCGGACTTCCGCAAGCTCCTTCGCGCCTCAATCCGGTCCGCAATCCAAACAACGCGAAGGCCAGGAAGCTCGTCGTGCTTCAGCGGCTTGCGAAGACGGGCAAGTACGATGCGGCAAAGATCGCACTGGCCAGGTCCGAGAAAATCCAGCTCAGGCCGCTGCGTGAAAGGCAGTCCGCGCCATGGCTGAACCGGCTGCGGCAGGCAGGTGGCGGCAAGCACACCACCCTCGATCTCGACTTGCAAAAGGACATCGAGCAAATCGTCGGCGAGGAAACCTCCAGGCTCAGGGATGCGAACCTCAGGCACGCCGCCGTCGTTGTCATCGACAACGCAAGCGGGGAGATCCTCGGCATGGTTTCCTCAGCCGATTGGAACGATGCGCGGGGCGGCCAGGTGCATGGCGCGCTCAGTCCGCGCTCCCCCGGATCCACGCTCAAGCCGTTCACCTATCTGCTGTCTTTTCGTCATTTGAAACATCTCCCCTGCACCATCATCGCGGATATTCCCACCCGCCTGCGCACCGAGCAGGGACTCAAGCTCCCGGAAAATTACGACCGCACCTACCGCGGCCCGGTCACCATTCGCCAGGCTCTCGCTTGCTCCCTGAACCTCCCCGCCTTGCGGGAACTCGATGCCCTCGGAGGGCCAGGCAAACTCTACGATTTCCTTCAGCAGCTCGGCATCGGCGGTCTCAACCCGAACGCCGCGCACTACGGCCTCGGCCTTACCCTGGGCAATGCGCCGGTAGGATTGCTCGACCTTGTCAATGCCTATGCCTGCATCGCCAGATCGGGGAACTTCATGCCCACCCGGCTGTTTTTAGACGACGCGAAAGTGCCTGTGAAAAACCTCATTGATGCGACCGATGCCTATCTTATCGCTGACATCCTTGCCGATCCGGTTGCCCGTGCGCCCGCGTTTTCCACCGGCGGCCCTCTCGATCTGCCGTTTCCCTGCGCCGTAAAAACCGGAACCTCCTCCGATTTCCGCGACAACTGGTGCATCGGTTTCACCCCGGATTTCACTGTCGGCGTGTGGGCGGGGAATTTCGAAAATCAACCCATGAAAGGCATCTCGGGTGTCTCCGGAGCCGGTCCTATTTTCCATCGGACCATGGTGCGGGCGCAGCGGAATATTGAACCGAGATGGTTTGCCCGTCCGGAAGGCGGGGAGGTGGTGAAAGTGGATTTCCGCACGGGGAAACGCCTGGAACATCACACCCACCCGAAGTTTTCCCTGACGGAATGGATCCCTCCCGGCCGGAGGATCGAAGCCGCCGCAGACACCGATTACGATTAAACCGGCCGCGCCAAACTCAGCGCGGAATTTCATGAGTGGGCAGCGGGCAACTTCAACCAACGCCGTCATGAGCTGGTTGTTGACGCAATGGATGAAAGCCAGCTCCCGCTGAAAATCCACCGCCCCCTCAATAACACCACCATCCTCCTCGACCCCGAAATTCCCGGAGAAGGCCGCGAACTGAAACTGCTTACCAACCTTCCGGCTGAAGTCACCTGGACCTGCGAAACTCTCGAAATCACCGATGCCATCGCCCGCCTGACCGAAGGCACTCACGAACTCATCGCCATGGATCAAAGAAATGGCAGCGAGCACCGCATCGTGATCCATGTGAAGAAGCTTTGATTCAATTAAGCGCCAAACTTGATTACCACAGGTTGCGCTCAATGAATCATGGCAGAGGGTGGGGCGAACATGATCCATACCTTCGAACAATCGCAATTTCTACCGATCACTCCTGATGCGGCTTGGGATTTTTTTTCCAGTCCGCGCAATCTCGATGAGATCACGCCGGACGATTTGGGCTTTAAAATTGTCTATCAGCCGGGGGAGGAAATGTATGAGGGCCAGATTATCGAATACAGGGTGATGGTTGCGCCGGGGATCTGGGTGCCGTGGGTCACGGAAATCAAGATGGTGAGGGAAGGGGAGTCGTTTATCGATGAGCAGCGCTTCGGGCCCTACAAGTTCTGGCATCACCTGCACTCATTCGCGCCAGCGGAGGGCGGGGTGATGATGAGGGATCTGGTGCATTACGCGCTGCCGTTCGGGCCATTCGGAGCGATCGCCCATGGGGTATTTGTAAGGAAGAAACTGGAGCGGATTTTCGGATTCCGGAAAGAGGTATTGGAGAAGCGGTTCCCAAAGCGCATGGACGCTGAGGATGCGCGTGAAGTCGATGCAGTCGGAAAATTCTGTAACAGGTTCCATTGATTATGCGTAGTGGCGGCATGTTGCGATTTTTTTCATTCTGGAGCGTGATCGGCCTGGCGGCCTCCGCGATGGGCGAGCTACCGCATTTTCCCAAGGATCCGCAGGAGTCGCTGGAGCGGACCTGCTTCCAGACTGGAAAGGCGT
>JACMMB010000026.1 GCA_014379305.1 Akkermansiaceae bacterium | reverse complement strand
TGCGGAAACTCCGAAGAAACCATTTGTCGCTATCCTCCAATATCCCTGGTTTACCGCGATGGCGTTTTTTAACGAACATTGCGACCTGCGCCTGATACGCACTCTTCACCACCGGGGCTTGCGTCGACCTTCCAATTTCCGGCATGCACTCTCCACCACAAACGCCTCGCTTGAGTTCGTAGCTCCCGATCTGTTTGTTGCCGCCCTCGGCGAAGGCGTGGATCCAATGATGACGGAGGATCTCCGGCAAACATTTCCGGACTCGAAAGTTCAGAGCGTGGTGTTTCCCACCCCCCAAGGGATCGCCATTTGGGCACCGGAACCCTCTCTTTCAAATTTCACAACCGATCATGAAATCACTCCACTGAGCCATACCTTTGGCGTGTTGAGGTCGGAAAAATGGGCCCTTCAGGATTTCCTTCCCGCAGCGAAAGAAGTCCTCGAACTCTATCCCTCACGCAGCGAAATGCGTTTGCTGCGAATGCTGAAATGGGCCCGGGTGGCCGTCTTTGCTTTTTCCGTTCTCGCCATCGCGTGGCTTGCCTTCAGCGTCTTCAGTGTCATACGGCGTCCCGAGTGGGCCTTCAATGAAGGCGAGTCACAGGCGGTGAAGCGTCGTCTTGTGAATCTTACTCAAGAACGCCAGCGACTGAATCACTGGAATAACATGCTCGAAGACCGTTCCAAGGCATGGACTTCCATGGAAGGCTTGGCGCGGCTGTTTCCAACAAAATCCGGTGTTCTGATCAAGTCCCTGAATCACACGATCCGCCCTGACAGCGCTCCCGGCCAGGCACAGGTCGGGTTTATCAAGGAATGGGTAATCACAGGCATGGCCCGGGACGAGGCTCTGAATTACTTGAATACGCTGAATACCCGCGAAGGCATCTCCTCCCACTTCTCCGAAGTCGCAAAGGTCACGGGAAATGCAGCTTATGATCCGGCACCCACCACCCGCACAATCGTTGTGAACGTCAAGACCCAGGAGAACAACATGTTCAAACAGATGCCCATGGAAGACATCACCGATGCCGATGAGTCCACTTATCCTTTCACATTCAATCTGACCATTACCCAGCGTTTCGAATCCGCCGACCCGCTTGCCATTGCGGCTGCCAAGGTTCCCTGAATCCTATCCATGTACAAACAATCTATCATCCTCTTTGGAATCATTGTCCCGGTTATCATAGCCTTCATCGTGATCGGAACCTGTGCGTTTTTAAAAAGCAGGATTTCATCCTCCTTTGCAAGCAAGACGCAACACTATAGCGGCTACGAGCAGAGCAGGATGGGAGCATTGGAAATTGAAGCACTGCTAAGCCGTCAAAGACTACACTCCGAGCGCTGGCAGGAACTTTTGAAGCAGGAAACCTTCTCCACAGTCACCACGAATCTGCGCGCCATCGCGGAGGAATTACCGCCGAAAGAATTCCAACAAACAGCGTTCGAGCGCCTGGGGCAGTCCAGCGGCTTCGGCAGTGTTTCAGCTCAGAAATCATCCGGCCTGCGGTTTAACTTCCGTGGCACCTACCGCTCCGTCCAACGCGCCTTTCTGGAACTGGAAACCCGGATGCCGAACCTCCAACTTCAGGAACTTCGAATCGATCCGAGTAACTCCACCGAGTCATCACTTCTCAATTTCCAAGTGACCTATACCGCTTGGGAACACTGATACACATCCATTGCCCCGGAAATCCAACAAGTAATGAAATCAACAAGCACATTGAATTCCAGCCTCATGGGAGCTCTTCGTAAAGGCGCTTTGATCTCAGGATTGTGGATTCTTTCGTGTGGAATCTCGTCATCACAATCCGCAGACATTTTCGAACCTGAAAACGCATCCTCAAAGCACGGCGATGAGAAGAAACAAGAAAAGGACGAGCCGGAACCGGGACCTGTCAATTCCGAGCCATCCCGCTTTGCCGGCCAGGACATCGACCCTTATATCGCCGCCCGCGCAGCCGTTTTTTCAATGCGTGATCGCGATACCGACCCCTTCGGTCTTTCCCAGGATCCGGATGCCAAACCGGTTGTTAGAAAACTGGTATCGAATATGCCGGGCAAACGACAGGCTGCCCTCCCCCCCGTGCCACTGGCAGAGATAGTGAAACTCATTCACGTCACTACCGTGATGCCGAGTGAGAAGAAATTTCTGGTCGGCACCAGAGCCTTTTCAAAATCAGATGAGTTTCCCCTGATCTTCCAAGGGAAAACGCTGCGCATGAAAGTAATCGAGGTATCCTCCAAAAGAATCGGCTTCAGAAACCTCGATACAGGCGAAACCGCAGCCATCGAAATGGGCATGCTGCCGCCGGGAATGATGGCGGGTGACGACCAACTTCGCCCGCCCGGAATGGTTACACCACTTGAAAACATGCCCCTTACTCTTGAGTCCGGCCAAGCAATCAATCCCAACAACTAAATCGACCACCCTTATGAATACCAGCTTGAAACACCTGCTCACGACAATCATCCTAGCCTTGGGTATTTCGATTTCTTCGGGACAGGATGATTTGCTCAATGATCCACCCGTCGATGCCGAGCCTGGCCAGCTTGCTGAAACGCCGGCGATACCCGGGAATCCCAGCGGGGGCCAATTAGGTGCGGATTTGCCTGAAATTGATGCGCCGGATTTGCCAGCAGTTGTCCCTGACGAGCCCGCTGTCGATCCTAACGGCCAGCCTGCCGCCGCCCCTTTCGCTCCCCTTGAAGAACAGAAACGTGAGATGGAGGAAGCCTCCGAAGGCTACATCATCAAAGACGCCGGACTTAATGATATTTTCCAGTTTCTCGCCAAGTCCGCAGGCCGCCAGTATTTTCATAATTTGAAGATTAACGGACCCGATTACGTCGTCACCGGGCACCTTGATGAGGGAAACCCTCTAAAGCAGATGGAAGAGCTGGCCTTCATGTATGGCCTGGCGCTGCATTCCAAGGGCAACACGATTTACGCGCTTACTCAAGCCCAGCTCAGCCAGCTGCCAAGTTCCGAGTTTCATTACCAATTACAATACCTCCGCCCATCCGATATGGAGCAGATCAAGGAACTCATCAAGCCGATGCTGACACCGGGAACAGGCATCGTAAACTTTGAGCCGAAAACCAACACCATTATCATTATCGACACCGCAAACCGCATCGAATCCACCCGTAATCTGCTTCATGGCATCGATAAGGCGAAGGGGCAGATTATCGTCGAAACAAAAATCCTGCGCATCAATTCAACCGCAGGCGAGAAGCTTGGTGTCAACTGGGCTAACGATCTTGGACAAGCCGGTGTGCCTCTTGAACTTACGGGTAACATAGGTAATCTCTTCGGCCTCCCCACCAGTTTCACCGATACGGTAAACACCTCATCCCCCGGAGAATTCACCAGCAATCGCGGCAGTATCATTCTCACTCCGGTTCAGATTTCAGGTCTGCTGCGGGCCCTTAACGAAGGTGGAATCGCCAACCAGGTTTCCAATCCCACCCTGATCACAGAGGACAATGAACAGGCGACCATCTCCATCATTGACCGGATTCCGATCATCACTTCCACTACTACTCCCGGCAGCGAAGTGACCACGGTAACGGAAGAAGTTCGCTATAAAATCGATTCATCTGATAAGGCGATTACCGAGGACCCGGAGAACCATCGGGAAATCGGTATCTCAATTGTCGTAACTCCGACCCTCCTCCCTGATGGAACCGTGCGGATGAAAATGCGCCCCCGTTCCGCTCAAATCACCGGCGAAGTCATTGGGCAGGGAGTCGATGGCACCCAAGGCAACCGCTATCCCCGGGTAACGGAATCCATGGTGGAGACGCTCGCGAGAATTCCGGATGGGAATTCGCTGATCGTCGGAGGCTTTTATGGAGAAGTCCAAAGCAAGGACAAAAACAAAGTCCCCCTCCTTGGTGATATCCCTATTCTGAACTTTTTCTTCAAAAGTAAGGAAGCGAGTAAAGAACAAACATCTTTGGTCTTCATTGTCACACCTACCTCGTATAATCCAACCAGCAGAACCGCTACCCAGAGGGCGAGTGAAATGTTGAAAGGCAAGACGGAGCTGCCATGCGACTACGATTGGGTCGATCCTTATAACCCGGGTCCCGCGCATGAGCCCAACTTGAAACGCGCGGTGCGAGGGATGCAGCCCAAAGAAGCACCCTATTATCCAACAACCGGGGAGTATCAGAGTCCCGCGCAGCAGAAGCCTAAATTCAGTCGCCCGAGAAGATACTGATCCAAACTGGCAAAAGCATAGCCCGGAAAAAATGAGCACAATTTTTCAAGCAGCCCCCGAAGCACCCTCCCGCCCGCACAAAAGAAGCATTGGCGACATCGTGGAGCTATGTTTGGTGCGTACTGCGGATGCGCTCAGTGCGACGGATTCCGCTACGGACACACAGATTTTCAAAGCCCTGTCGCAAGTCAGGGAATCGAATGAAAGAGGTCATCCCCTCGATCTCATTGACAACCTTGCCCGGGTTCTTGGTCATGATGAAGAGCATATCGCCCCTGTTATCCTTAGTCTAAGTGACGCGGTTGCCTCAACACTCAACCCAGCGCCCCCGGTCATACCCTTCGCCAGCAAGCTGATCGCGCCCTCTACGTTTTACGAATCGTTTGATACCATGCATAAGCTGGGTCGGGCCCTGCTCGCGCCTGTGATCTTTGCGGAAGACACGGATGCCATCGGCACCGCTTCCATCAATCCGATCGCCGCGATCATGCTTGGCGAGGAAATCCATGCCAGCGTGTCGAAACGCTTTGGCATACGCCCGTTCATCTCAACCGCCCGTATGGAATACGAATCCTGGGCATTCCTTTGCCGCAAACACTTTGAACTTTAATCCCCTCCAATAATCAGTGATCGACTTCGATGGTATCTCCTTCAACGAACTAATCAGCAAGCGTATCATGACGGAGCTTGCGGGGCATGATCCCAGCTTTGGCGAGCTCGATCAAGACCAGGTGCCCAACCGTGTCACGCGATACAGCTTCATGTCGGCCGTGGCGAAAATAAACGGACTGCCATTCTTTCCAAAGGTCGCCGATTTTTGCGATGCATCGCTTCATGCCTACTGCGATGCAACGGTCATGACGCGGGGCTTTTTCGCTCCACTGTGTCTTTCTGGCGACGATAAAATCATAGTCGCCACTGCCAATCCATGGAGTCCTCTGGCTGAGGAATATATCGCGCCTCGTTTCCCACATTTGGAAATAGTAAGAATCGTGACGCTGGCTTCGGAGATTGCCCGCGCCATCGAGTCGGTCGCCACCAAC
>JACMMB010000243.1 GCA_014379305.1 Akkermansiaceae bacterium | reverse complement strand
GGCGGGATTGAATACCGAGGGCGGCTGCAATGGCCCCTGGGCGGAGGCGATGGCGGCGAGCAGGGGGATGAGGGCGAGGAGCGGGATTTTCATAAGAAGGTCGGGAAGAGAGCTACTGGGAGAAGTTCGCCCACGGATTGGTGGTCGTGCCGATGTTGGCGCTGGTGACGACCGGGCCGATGATGTTTGAGCCAGCAAGACTGATGTTGTTCCCGCCCGCGCTCTGGAAAAAGGTGTTTCCGGTCACCGTAACGCGGGTGCTGCTGGAACCGAGAATACCCCAACCGACGGCGTTATGGATTGAGTTCCCGGAAATGAGGACGTTGGAAACCGGATTGCCGAGGAAAATCGACCCGTCTTCTGTTGAGCCGCCGTTACTGATGAATACATTGTTCAGGATGCGGGAGTTGGAGCGAACGCGGAGACCATCGCTGGAGGTGCTGCGCACCAGGCAGTCGCGCATCAGTCCTTTTGAATCCAGAAGGATGCCGGGCCCCGAGCTGACGCCATCCACGGTGCAGCCGATCACCTGATGCCCGCCGGTAGCTGTAGAGTCGGTACTGATAAGACTCATGCCCGTTAAAATCGATTTCGTGATGATGCAATTGGAAATCACGAGGCTGCTTATGGTCTCTACGAGTGTTGTAATCCCGGTGTTGAAATTGAATGTGGAGGAGTCACTGACCCGTGAACCATTGCCTGAGAGTGAGAAACCGAATGAGGCGGCAACGCCTATGCAGGAAGCATGACAAGCTTCGAAGGATACGCTCCCTGTCCCGCCAGCGAAGGCAGTTCCCGTGATCTGGGTGACCTTGCAATTCCTCACGATCCCTTCCATGCAATTGATGCCCACCGCGGAGTTGTTTAAAGCCACACAATCGCTGATGAGTCCGAAAGAGCTGATACCGAAGGCTGAATTTAACTCCAACGTGCATCCGGTGACGACGCATGACAATGAGGTAAGAATCCCGCCCTGAACGCTGGTCCTGACTTGGCAATTCCTGACGATGGAAGTGGCGGGTACGACGATACCCCTGCCGCTGCTCCCTTCTACCAACAGGTTTTCCACGACTATGTTGCTGCCGGGCAAGGCCAAACCAATTCCGTCCCCGGCCCAGTTCGTGACGATGCCATTTTTGATGGCTATGTTACGCGTGCCGTCTTGACCATAGATTCCGCTGCCCGAACCGGCCACGCCTCTCAAACTGTATCCCATGAGGTCGAGGGTCACCCCGGACGCGGCGATCAAGATGCCGTGGTTGGCATTCACGCCGGTGATGTTTTCCGTCAGATAATACGAGCCGGGCTGGGTGATGCGGAATAGTGAAGCGGCATTGCCCGGGGTGGTGGTGGCGTTGATGGGGATGCGGGGCTCGACCTGATGGAGGGTTTTCATGGCCGGCTGCGGGAGGCCGCCACCGGTGAGGGGGGCGATCGGGCCGATGGCGGGATTGAATACCGAGGGCGGCTGCAATGGCCCCTGGGCGGAGGCGATGGCGGCGAGCAGGGGGATGAGGGCGAGGCGCGATGTTTTCATAAAATATATAAAGCGGGCGGATTAGTAATTGCGGGCGGAAACGCGGAAGAAGCGGAGGGCACCGGTGGGGTGCGTGCTGGTGACGGTGGTGGTGGCGCCGGCGCCGCCGGGGAATTCGGCGGGCCCGGCGAGGTTGGTGGGGGCGGTGACCCAGTCGTTGTTCAGGGTGAGGGAGCACTGGAGCTGATAGAGGCGGGTGGGGGTGCTGGTGAAGGTGATGGTGCTGACGGTCCGGCCGCTGTTGACGGAATTCGAGGTGATGCGGAGCCAGGAGGCGGCGTTTTTCGGGAGGGTGCCGGCGGCGTTCTCGGCGGCATCGGTCTGGCCGTCCTTGTCGAAGTCGGTGCCGATGCCGGCGGCGGTGAGGTTGTTGAAGTTGGCGATTTCCCAGGCGTCGTCGATGCCATCGGTATCGGAATCGGTGATGGCGAGGCTGGTGCTCTTGAGGGTGGAGAGGCTGATCCAGCCGGTGTTCGCAGAGTAGGCGAAGCCGGAGAAGACGCCGGTGATGAGATTGATGCGGGCGCGGTTCGGATCGTTGTTTCCGGCCCAGCCGAAGTGGATCCAGCCGGTATTGGCGGCGTAGGCGTAGCCAGCAAGCGCGCCGGTGGCGGGGATGACGTTTACTCCCTGATCGGTGCCGGTGGAGGTGTAGGCGAGCTTGTTCGCCGGGCCGATTCCCAGGTTGATCCAGCCATAGTTCGCGGCGTAGGCGTAGCCTTTGAGGAAATAATTCCCGACGGTGACGCCGGTGGCGGGGGTGGGCGAGAAATCGATCCAGCCGGCGTTCGCATCGTAGGCGTAGCGGTTGGCGGGAGCGATGTTGCCGGCGATCGCTGGCACGGAAAGGAGACACAATAAAAGTCCATGCTTGGTTGTCATGGGCGGGATTTATAGCCGTGTGCCGGGAGAAGACAACCTGCAAAAAATCACCGCGCCTGCCGCTGGCGGGGACGAGGCTCAGGTTTCCTCGACCGCTTTCACTTCGATGCGGGGGAAGACGGGGGTGGGTGGGTTGATTTCGTGGTGAAGGGGGATGAGGCCCCATTTGAGATCGTCGAGCTTGAGCTTTGAAAGGGTGGCGAGGTTGAGCTGGGAGGCGAGTTTTACGGCAGCCCCGGGGAGGATGGGGGAAAGCAGGACGGCGCAGTGGGCGACGGACTCGGCGAGGTGATGGAGGACGGTGGCGAGGCGGTCCTTGCTCTGGAGGTTTTTGTTGAGCTCCCAGGGTTTCATGCGCTCGGCGTATTGATTGCAGTGGACGACGTGGCGGTTGAGGGCTTCGAGACCCTGGGAGATCTCGTGATTGTCCATGGCCTTGCGATAGGCGGCGGTGGTATCGATGAGGGATTGCTGGAGGTTGGTATCATCGGCGGTGAGGGGACCGCCGGGGGAGATGATGCCGTCGGTGAAGCGCTGGCTCATGTTTAGGGCGCGGTTGCAAAGGTTGCCCAATTCGTTGGCGAGCTCGGTGTTGTAGAGCATGACCAGGCGGTCGAGATCGAAATCGGAATCCTTTCCGGTGTGGATGTCGCGGACGAGGTAATAGCGGAGGGCTTCGGTGCCGAAGGTGTCGGCAAGCTGATCGGGATCGACGATGTTGCCGAGGGACTTGGACATTTTTTCACCGCGAATATTCCACCAGCCGTGGACGAGGAGCTGGGGCATTTTTTCATCCGTGAAGCCGAGGGCATGGAGGATGGCGAACCAGTATATGCCGTGGGCGGGCACCATGATGTCCTTGCCGATGATGTGGACGGGCCGGTCGGTCCAGACATCGTCGAAGACGGGGAGGGAGGAGTCGGGGGTGAAGCCGATGAAGGAGATGTAGTTGATCAACGCGTCGAACCAAACATAGGTGACGAAGTTCGCATCGAAAGGGATTTCGATGCCCCAGCGGAGGCGTTCCTTGGGGCGGGAGATGCAGAGGTCGGTGCCGGTGTTGCGGTCGATGGCATTGAGGAGCTCGGTTTTGCGGAAGGCGGGGAGGATGGTTTCCAAGGGGCCTTCGAGAAATGATTTGAGCCAATCGGTGTGTTCGGAGAGCTTGAAGTAGTAGTTTTCCTCCTCGATTTCGGTGACTTCGCCCCACTCGGGACCAAAGTTTCCGGTGGCGTCGCGGTCGCGGTCGGTAAGGAATTGTTCCTGGCGGACGGAGTAATGGCCTTTGTAGGATTTCCTGTAGATCTGGTCCTTGGTGTAGAGATTGGAAAGGATGGACTGGACGCAGGCTTTGTGGCGGACGTCGGTGGTTTCGGCCCAGCCGTCGTATTCGACCCCGAGTTTCGTCCAGAGACGGGAGAATTTCCCGGTCGTGCGTTTGACGAACTCCTCGGGGCTGACGCCTTCTTTCTCGGCGGTCTGCTGGACTTTCTGGCCGTGCTGATCGACTCCGGTGAGGAAATAAACCTCCTCCCCGGTGAGGCGGTGATAGCGGGCGATGACGTCCGCAAGGACTTTTTCGTAGGCATGGCCGATGTGGGGTGAGCCGTTGGTGTAGTCGATGGCGGTGGTGAGGAAAAACATGGGAAAGTTTGCTGGTGGCTAGGTTCGGTTTTCAGGACGGAGGATTTTTCCGCCGAGGGCGAGGATGCGGGAGTTGGCTTTCGCGTCCTCGGCTTCGGGGATGCTGCCGAGGCGGACGTAGACTTGCGAGAGGGCGGTCCAGGCGAGGAGGTCGTTCGGTTCCAGGGAGGTGGCTTGAAGGGAAGCGCCGAGGGCTTCCTTGAGCCGGTCGGTTTTCAGGAGGACCATGGAGAGGGCGTGCCATGCATCGAAATAGTCCGGATCGAGCTCGACGCAGCGGCGGTAGAGGACGATTGCATGGTCGAGTTCGCCAAGGGCGAGGTGGCCGCTGGCGTCATCGAAGAGGGTCTGGAGGTCATCGGTGGGCACGGCTGGAGATTCAGGTGGGACGGGATAACCAGCGGGCGGCTTGTTGCGCGGCGCTTTGAGCTAAGGTTGTTTGTAAAGCGTCTTGACGTCGGCGGCTTCGTTTTCAGCGGTGAGCCAGGAAGTGAAGGCGGTGATTTTGTTGGAATCGGTGGCTTGCTTGACCTGTGCCTCGATGGCGGTGTTCGCGTCTTCCTGTTTCACGACCTCGCGGGCTTCGACATGCACGATGAATGCGCGATCGGATTCAATGATCGGGTCAGCGAGCGTGCCGGGATCGGTGAATTTGACGGCGGCAAAGAGTGCCGAGGGGGCGGTCGCGGGGTCAGCTTTGTAGGCGGTGTTCACTGCCGGGATTGCAGTGACTTCGGTGGTGATGCCCGCCGCTTTGGCAGCCTCGGCGAAGGGTTTGCCTGCGGCGATGGCGGCTTTGATTTTTTCCGTCGCTGCTTCAGCTTCGGTTTTGAGTGCGGCGCTTGCTTTCTCGGCGATGAGCTGTGCGCGGGCTTCGGCGCGGGCTTCGGCGAAGGTCTGGTCGCGGGATTTCTCGGTCTCGTCGAGGCGGGCGATGAGCCATTGGTTTTCGCCAACGGCAATGGCGGGGGAGATTTTCGAGAAGGGATCCGCAGTGGCCTGCATCCGGAAAAGTTCGGAAGCGGCGTTGCCTTCCGTGCTGGATGAGCGGAGGCTTACCTTGAGCGCTTCGGGAGGCGCGCTGAGCGGGAAGGCTTCGGTGGTGACAAGTTCCCAGCCGCCTTTTTTCGCCAGATCTTCGAAGCTCAGGCTTTTCTGGCTTTCGAGTTGGTAGAGGAAGTCGTCGATTTTTTCATCGGTAATGAGCTGGGCCTTGCGCCGGGCGTCGGCGAGTTTTGCGGAGCGGTCGGCTTTTTGTTTTTCAAATTCAGCCTTGGCTTCCGCAGTGGCTTCGGCTGCCAGGGCGGGAATCTCGGCAGGCTCGGGCTCGAATGTGGGGGCGGCGATGAAGTAGGTGAACTTGCGTTTTTCCTCGGTCTTGAAAGCGTCCTGGATCGTTTCCCAGTGGAGTTTGATCTCCTCATCGGAGGGTTTGATTTTCTCTTCGATAGGGTCGATGTCGATACGGGCGAGGTTGACGCGGATCTGCTGGTTCTCGATGGCGATTTTTTTGGCAATCGCCTGGCGGTCCGGCGCCAGGCCCGAGCCGAGGATTTCGACAAGCTTTTGCTGGGTGAGGATGTCGGATGCGAGCTCGCGGAGATCGCCCTCGGTAAGACCGAGACGGCCGATGCTTTTTTCGATGAAGTCACGATATTTTTCCTGGGAAAAATCGCCCTCCGGGCTGGCGAAGGCGCGGAGCTTGCGGATGAAAGAATCGATTTCAGGATCGCCGGGGAAGATGCCGAATTCCGCCTTGGCGGTGCGGAGGAGGATGCGGTTGGTGAAGAAGTTTATGACGGCCTGATCCTGGGATTGGGCATCACCGGCGAGGGTGAAGAGAAAGGTATAGAGATTGAAATCGCCGGACTGGGCGAGACTCTGAATGAGCTGGTAAGGAGATGCGCCCAGGTGTTGGAAATCCTTGTCGGTGTAGTTGCGGCCGGCGATTTTCAGGAATGGGGAGCCGCCTTGTGAACCGCGCATGCTGCCTGTGTCCATGAAAAGAAATCCGATGAGGACGAGGACGATGGAGACGACGATGACGCCTGTGTATTTGCGGAGATTTTCAATCATGGGTCGGTGGCTGGGCGGGAGAGTAAAGTGGGGAAACCCGCAACTTCAAACTATAAACTTCAGGTAAGAAACGGACGTCACGGCTTGAGTGCCTGCCAGATCACATGAGGGCCGGGGGGGGTGTGGGCAGGGTCGTGGATTTTTCCGAGGCGGGTGAGGGTTTGGGAAACGGGAGCTGTTTCCGGGTCGGCGGTGAGGTTGAGGATGATGAGGGCTTCACCTTCTCCTGCCAGGGTGATGGTTTTGCCGTCGTCGGATACATCGGACTCGAAGGGCAGGACCCAGGCGTGGGCGTGGATTTTTTTCCCGCTGAGGATCAGTTGGCGGCGGTCGTGGATTTCCACCGGGTCTTCGGAAATGAAACGGGTGGTGAAATGGACGGGGCCGGGTTGATCGGCGCGGATGTGGATGAAGATCGCATCGGCGGTCTGGCTGGCGAGAATGGTGCGGGTGAGGGTGGTTTTGCCGAGCAGGTGGGTCGAGGTGAGGGAGTGGTTTTTTATGGGGAGATTTTGAAAGCGTGAGGGGAGATCGTTTCCACTCAGCCAATCGATGCGGAAGGTCACGGCGGCTTCGGAGTTCCTGGGTCTGGCTGTGAGGGTGGTGAGGGCGGCTGTGTTGGTGATTTCGCAACTCAGGCGAGGGGTGGTGAGGGTCTGGGATGACAGGGAAGGCGTGAGGATAAATAATGCCGCGACCGGCAAGGCAGTGCGAAGCGGATGGGAGCTGCGAGTGGGGAGGCGTTTCATGGGCGGAAGCGTATCGATGGGACTTGCGGAAACGATGGATTGGCGGTTGGGTGGGAAATGAATTTGCGGTGGCTGAACGCTTTGTTATGGGGGAACTCGGTGGCCTTGGCGTGGATGTGGGGACTGGGTTTGTTTTTCAGTGTGCAGATTTCATTCATGTTCGGAATGCCGGGGCTGTTGATGTTCGCGGTTCCGAACGCGCTTGGCCTGATGTTGTTCGGAGTGCTGACCGAGGTAGTGGCGAAACGTCACCCGGGAGGGCAGGAATCGCTGGCGCTGTTTTTCGACAAGTTCGCCCAGCCATTCAGGCTGATCTTCTATATATACCAGATTGTGGCCCTGTCACTGACAGTGTTCGCGCTGGTGAAGTATATGTTTGTGCCCTTGTTCATGCCATTGGAGCTCGGCAACGGGGCGATGATGGCGCTCTCGATGGTGATGGTGGTGTTTGTTTTGCTGGCGGCGGGATGTTTGTTTGGCGAGGAATTCGGGATTGGAAAAATCAAGGCAGGCCATGCCTTGATGGGGTTGCTGCTGGTGGTATGCGTCGGGTGGATCATTTTCAATATGCAGCCGGGGGGAGTGGGCTCGGGCTATGCCGGAATGGGTGAAAAAGCAGGGTATTCGCAGACTCGTTTCTGGGGATATTCGGTGCCGCTGGTGGTGGGTCTGCTGGTGGGACCGTGGCTGGATCTGCAGCATTGGCAGAGGGCGATCCAGATTCACAGGGAAAAGACCTCGGTGCGTCTGAGTTACATTTTCGGAGGAGTGATTTTCTTTTTGCTGCTGCTGTTCCACGGGTGGCTGGCGATGTGGGTGATGGGAAATGCGGGGGAAGGCTTTACGCCGGCACACACCGGTCTGGACGGGCTTTCCTATGCGCATGATCTGGTGGTGCAATATTTCAGCCGCGGCTTCCAAGGCAACAGTTGGGTACCGGTGGCCTATTTCGCCTTCCTGTGCATCTGCGTGCTGACGACATTGGACAGCGGCTATGTGGCGCTCAAATGGTTTCTCGGAAAGAATGTGGAAAAAAGCGAGAACATGCTGCTTTCGATCATTCCAAAGCAGATGGTCGCCTCGCCGATCCCGACCTTCATGCTGGTCGGGCTGATCACGGCGGTCGGGTATTTCGCCAAGCTGGAGCTGGAATATTTTATGGTATTCTATGCGTCGTTCTTCGTGGGCTATGCGGCGCTGGCGATCGCGCGGTGCTTTGTTCCGAATTCCTAGCAAGCGCTGCCGCAGATCCGCATGTTTTCGATGGCTTCACTATGCCTGGTCGTCTTCGCCTTCGGCTATCTGGCGAACCAGAATATTCTGATGTATCTGGGCTCACTGCTCCCGCTGGTCTATGTGGTATGGCTGGTGGTGACGACGGATTTGCTCCGGCTGGTCACGGAAAAGGCCGAGCAGGTGCTGGATGCGGCGGCTGAAATCCCGGCCATCAAAGCCCTCGCCGGCGGGGCGAAGCCGGGCGTCCGGAGCGAAGTGGCCGCACCGCTCGGAACCCACGATCTGGCGGGGCATTTCGAGGACAAGTGGTTCGTCTATTCCATGATCGCCACCTACGCCGACACCAACTCCGTCGGCAACGTCTATTTCGGAATGTATGGCATGTTCGTCGGGAAAACCCGCGAGCTGTTCTTCAAAGCCGTGATGCCCGAATTCGAGCTCAAAACCTCCAAGTTCTACATCCTCACCCGCACCTACGAGCACAAATTCGTCCGCGAGTCGCGCGAGTTCGACACCATCACCGTCAAAATCAAAGTCGTGGATTTCAACCGCAAATTCTGCACCCTCGAGCACCAGATCTTCGGCACCGACAACGAGCTGCTGGGAAAAGGCAAACAAAGCCTGCTCTTCGTTTCCTCCAAAGACTACGGCCTGCTTGACATCCCCCCCGAGATTTACACCGCCTTCATCAAACACGTCTGACGCCAGAGCCATGGCCAAGGAACTCCGCGCCGGGCACAAGTGGTCATCGCCTAATGGATCGAAACCGCCAAAGCCCTGGGCCGCCCCATCCCCGAGCCTAAAGGGAAACTGGCCTATGCATTACCGCCGCCCGCTTGGCACCCTTTGGATCGTTAAGTGCTGTCGCGCGTTGACTCCAGACAAGCACCCCCTTACGGTCCTGGACGTGAAAGTATTTACCGCAG
>JACMMB010000242.1 GCA_014379305.1 Akkermansiaceae bacterium | reverse complement strand
GGATTTCCTCCAGCGCGAGACGGGCGGATTCCTCGGCGAATACCTTGTTTCGCAAAAACCGCCGGTCAATTCCTCCTAGGGCATCGAGCGCCCCATTGCCAAATTTTTTCGAAATCGCGGCCGCCACTTCGTCATCGGCTTCAAGCAGCCGGTTGACCACCACGTCACAGTCGAAGATCACCAACGATGGAAGCAATTCGGCGAGCCACATGCAGACCATGGATTTCCCCGAGGCAATCCCCCCTGTCAGTGCCATCGCCCGCATGAATGGCAGAGTCCGGAGATTGGCCCGAGAAATCAAGAACCGATGATGCTCCAGCCGACGAACCCCGGCAGAGAAACCGCAGGAAAGGGGTCCGAAACTTATTGAAGGATCAAACCCGCAGGTTTCCGGATTCCTAAAGCGATCGGCACCATCGCAAGAACCACGCCAACGATAGAGGCCAGGACAATGATCATCAAATCACCGGCAGGGATGGCGGGTGCCGCCACGGTGGCAAATCCGATTTCCCTCAGTTTCGGCCCGGCGATCCCATACAGTGGAATCCAAGTGAAATTCACGATGAAAATTCCAATGAAAACCAATATCAGATTTTCGAGAAACATATGAAACAGTAATACAATGGATGGGGTGCCGAAACTCTTCAGGAGAGCTATCAAATAGGAATCCTGCCGATATTCGAGCCAGGCAACGCTTCCGAGGGTGAGCGCCAGAATGGTCCCACATCCTGCCACGATCAGGCTACGGACGATTGCCTGGATATCGGAAATGCGCTTAAGATTTTTGAGGATGCCCAAACCTGAGACGATTTTGATCTGTCGTTTTTCCGCCCGGTAGTAGGAAGACATTTCCGTTACGAATCCCTCGACTTCCTCGATCGACTGGAAGATCGCGATGGTGTGATTGATAAATCCCCTCAGCAGAAACGGTTCGATCATTTCGGCAGGCGCCGCCACGGCATTTTCAATCGAGAGTTCCTTGCGGATCCAAGGAGGAACCGGCCGGACTTCGGCCAGTGCCCTCTTGCCTGACAATAGAATCTCTTCCCGGGTTCCTTGCAACCTTACGTCATCGCTCAACAACCAAACCGTAGGTGGAGACTCAGGATCTGTGGCTTGTTGAAAGTCATTGGCCGAGGCGGTGAAAGCAAGTAGCGGAATCGATTGTGTCCGCCGCCAGTTAGCCGATACCAACGGCTGGCGCACCTGTCGGATCACGTCTTTGCGATAGCGGCCGGCCCACAGAATCTCCTCTTCGTAACTTCGACGCAAGATGGTCGCCGCACCATCAGCGGGGACGAATTCACTGACATACACGGTATAAACCGAGTTTTTCTCCAACTGAACCCGCAACTCGCGCTCAACCTCGGCAAACAGTGCAAGGACGATCACTGCAAGGAATCCGAGCAAGGTCGGAATCAGGATCTTGCTGGCCGGCGAAACGGGATATTCAAGCCAGCGCCTGCAAGTGTTCTTCCACAGGTAGAAAGGAATTAAAATCCAGAGTTTCATTGGCAATTGAGTCCAGGCGCTTGTCGTGAGTGGCGATGAGGCAGACCGAGCCGGGTGCAAGGGCTTGCCGGATCGCTTTTGAAATCACCGCGGTATTGAGATCATCCAGGCCTGAGGTCGGTTCATCAAGTAACAGGATCGCGGGTCGCTTGGCGAGAGCCCGGGCGATACTCGCACGCTGCTGCTGTCCGCCTGAAAGCCGCGATGGCATGGACTTTGCATATTTCGCAAGGCCCAGCAAATCGATCCAGTGCGGAACCCGGGAGGTGTCGCCACCACTCATTTCAACCGCCAGAGAAATATTCCGCTCCACACTGGCGAGCGGCAGCAGGTTGAGCTGCTGGAAAACAAATCCGATTTCAAGCCGAAGGTATCTGGGGCTGCCCACCCGGTATGGCGAGTCTGTCAGCACTTCGCCAGCAGCGGGTGACAACAGTCCGGCCACGAGACGCAGAAGAGTGCTCTTTCCACATCCGGAAAATCCCTTGGCCAACGTTATCCCAGGGCCAAGTTGTAAATCCAGCGATTCAAAAACCGGCAGCTTGCCGCCGGGATATCGATAGCGGACAGCTCGAAGTTCAATTTTCATCCTTCGGTTTGACAGCAATGGTTTGCGGACCCACCTGGATCACCTCACTACCCTGCCACAGATGTCTGACCAGTCCGTCCCACCCGCTTGTTGAGAGTATGTCGGAGGCCAGGAACGCAATGTCTTTTTTGTGGATCATCCGATAAGGTCTCGAAAACTTCCGATAAACATGCACCAGATTGCGCTGGCCCACCGAATAGCGTGCCGCATCCACGGAGTCCTTTCTAATCGTAAAAATATAATTCCGTATGATCTCGGCACCACTGTCGATTTCATCAGTCCGGGCGTATTCTCCCGCAATCAACCGCCCGGTTTTTCCTTCCTGCAAAAACACCAACAGGTTCTCGGTCGGGATTTCCGCCAGTAACGGACTGCTGGCTGTCACGGAAATTTCATACACCTCGTCATTCACGATTGTGGCGATGTGCTCGTTGGATTTCACCCACAGCAGATCTTTCGGAGATTTCGCCGCTATCTGAGATTTTCTAAGCGAGTCACTCAGCCGGAGCTCTCCTTCAAACCCAGCTACAAGCCGGGATCGCTTCTCAAGGGCAAGGAGCTGCTTTCGTTTACGGTCAATTTGCAACTCGCCTTCATCCGCCTCGAGCTTGAGCTCCCGTTCGATAGTCTCGGGATCAAGCTTCTCG
>JACMMB010000241.1 GCA_014379305.1 Akkermansiaceae bacterium | reverse complement strand
GCCCTTTGGCGAAAACCACTCCGCCCCTCTACGCCCCCGTCCTACGGTCTGCTCCTCCGCAATTAAAATCAGCCCCTCGGCCATGCCCTTTTCCGCCAGCTCCCGCAGCGAGTCATTGGTCGATGCCACCTTCTCCCTCCATAAAATCCGATACGGACCCGGCAGCATGCCTGCCACATCGTTGTATTCGCCCATCCCTTCAGCGATTAAATAAAGTTTTGCACAATCGGCATCCGCCGGCCGATTCCGAACGCCTTTGTGGTCACGCGCAATCCCGGCGCCGCCTGCTGTCTTTTCCACTCATTGAGGTCAACCCTCCTTTGAATCCAACGCACCAGGGATTCCTCAAAACCCCTCGCTACGATTTCCTCGGCTCCCAATTGTTGTTCGACATAAAGTTCAAGGATCGCATCAAGCAAATCATACTCCGGCAAGGTATCCTGGTCCTTTTGATCCGGTCTAAGCTCCGCGCTCGGCGGCTTGTTGATCGTCGCCCACGGTATCCTCTCCACATCCCGGTTGAGCCACCGCGCCAATTCAAACACCCTCGTCTTTGGTAAATCCGATATCACCGCCAGGCCCCCGCACATGTCCCCATAAATCGTGCAATACCCCACCGCCAGCTCGCTTTTGTTCCCGGTGGTCAGCAACAGGTGGTTCTCCTTGTTTGAAAGCGCCATCAACAGCAGCCCCCGTAGCCGCGCCTGCATATTCTCCTCCGTCACATCCTCTTTTTTCCCTGAAAACAGCGGCGACATCGCCTCTTTAACCGCCGCAAATGCTCCGGTGATGGAAACCTCGTCACAGCGAATGCCGATTTTTTCCGCCAAGTCGAAGGAATCATCCACACTTCCCTGCGAGGAATACGGACTCGGCATCGTCAGCCCCCGCACGTTTCCCGCACCCAGTGCGTCGGCGGCAATCACCGCAGTCAGCGCCGAATCGATTCCCCCGCTCAAACCAATACATACCGTCTCAAACCCGCACTTTCCCGCATAATCACGCAGCCCCAAAACCAGCGCGTCATACAATTGCCCGACTGCTTCCCGTTCCATGACTTCCCCCCTGCCCTCCGAAAAAACATCCACCACCCGGCACTCCTCGACAAACCCGCCCAGCTGAGCGATCAACTTCCCGGAGCCATCCACGGCCATGGAGTGCCCGTCGAAAATCAACTGGTCATTCCCGCCTGCGGAATTGCAATACACGACCGGCACCCGGGCCTCTTTCGCCACCGCCCCCAACATGATCTGGCGTCCCTCCGGCTTCCCCAGATGAAATGGCGAAGCGCTCATATTGATCAATAAATCCACCCCCTTGCCGCAAAGCTCCTCCACCGGATCGCGATCATAAAACGGTCTCTGCAGGTAATCCTCAGTCCAGATATCCTCGCATATCGTCACCCCGATCCGTTTCCCCCCGAAAGCAAAAGGCTCGCTCGGACCGCCCGGCTCAAAGTATCGCCGCTCATCGAATACATCATAGGTCGGCAGCAGGGTCTTGTTGAACTTCGCCTTGATTTCCCCGCCCTCCAGCCACGCGGCGGCATTGCGGAACGGCTTTCCAGGTTTTCCTTCATGAAAATCCACATAGCCCGCCAGCATCGGCACTTCCTTCACTTCGCCCGCCAGATAATCCAGAGCCTGCAGGCACTTCGGAACAAACTGCGACTTGAAAACCAAATCCCTCGGTGGATAACCCACCAGACTCATCTCCGGCGTCACCACCAGCTCCGCCCCTTTTTCCAAACATTCCCGATACGCCGCCAGCAAGCGCTTCGCATTCCCAGGGAAATCCCCCACCACCCCGTTCATTTGTGCGATACCGACTCTCATGCCTGCCTATTTCTCCACCGCCAACAAACCACCCCGCCTCATCCAGCGCCACTCCACTTTTCCAAAATCGGAATCCTCATCCATTACAAGTAGCCTTACTAGGACTCGAACCTAGAATAACGGAATCAAAATCCGGGGTGTTACCATTACACTATAAGGCTTTTTGCTGCCGGGCTGGACGCCCTGCTTCGGGCGCGGGAAAATAAACCTTCACTCCCATCCTTGGCAATAAAGAAATATTTAGAGAATCATTTAAACCTTCAAGCCAGCCGCCAGCGCGTGGAAAGCCGCCGAGACTTTACTCTCCCTTGGATCGGTTAGCGCAATCGGCCTTCCTTCGTCTCCGCCGCGGCCCGTCGGTATATCGATAGGGATCCGCGCCAACAGAGGCACATTCATATCCCGCGCCTCCCTCACTCCGCCTTCTTCTCCAAAAAGATAATACCTCTTCCCCGCATCACACTCAAACCACGCCATATTCTCGATCAAACCGAGAATCGGCACATTCACTTTCCCGAACATCGCCACCGCCTTGCGCGCATCGATCAGCGCCACTTCCTGCGGCGTCGTCACAATGATCGCACCGTCCACCGCCACGGTCTGGACAATGGTCAGCTGGATATCCCCCGTCCCCGGCGGCAAATCCAGCACCAGCACGTCCAGCTCTCCCCAGGCTACCTGACGCAAAAACTGCTGCGTGTAGCGGGTCGCCATCGGCCCCCTGACAATCACCGGCGACTTGTCCTCGAGCAGAAATCCCATCGACATCAGCTTCAGACCAAACGCCTCGATCGGAATAATCTCGTCCAGCTCGTTCGCATTCGGTCTTTCCGTCGTCCCGAACATTTGCGCGATCGATGGCCCATACAGATCACAATCGCATAGCCCCACCTTCAGACCCTTGGCACTCAAGGCCACGGCCAGATTCGCCGCCACCGTCGATTTGCCAACCCCCCCTTTGCCGGAAGCCACCACAATCACCCGCTTCACCCCGGGAATCGAAGATTTTCCAACCGCCCCGCCGGCAAGCTCCGGCGCATCCTTGATTTCAATGTCCACCTTGACGGTTCCAACCCCCGGCAATCCATCCAGCACCGCATGGCAATCCAGGAAAATCTGTTGCGGCACCTTCGCATCCTTCGTCGCCACCTCGATCCTCACCACCAGATCACCACCCTCAAACTCCACCTCCTTCACCAACCCGAACGAAACGATATCCCGTGAAAACCCCGGATACTTGACCCCCTTCAATGCCTCTTTGATCTGCTCGATATTCGTCATAACCGGCCCCACTCTCCCCCGTTTCCGAATCAACGCAACACATACTCATTCATACAACTACCCATTGACCGCAGCCCCCGCGCTGCTGACCATCAGGTCTCCAAATGTCCACCCTTCTGAGCCACGCCCGCAATGCCCTCAAGCCAGCCATTGACGGCCAGCTATCCCCCGCCGAGCGCATCGGACTCTACAAACGCTTCATCGAAACCGAGCAGGAGCGCATCCTCGTCCGCCATCGCGCCGGCGCCGGCGGGTTGGAAATCGCCCAAGCCCGCGCCGATCTCATTGACAGCCTGCTTTCCACCATCCTGGAGACCTCCGTAAAATCCCACAAAGTCGCCAGCTCGCCCATCGCCCTCGTCGCCATCGGCGGTTACGGTCGCGGCACTCTCAATCCGGGCTCGGATATCGACCTCCTTTTCCTCCTTCCCCGCGCTTCCACCAAGCTCCCGAAAAACGTCCAGGAAATCGTCCAGGGCATCCTCTACATCCTGTGGGACGTGGGCTTCAAGGTCGGCCACTCCTGCCGCTCGATCGCCGAGTGCGTCCAGGAGGCCCGCGCCGATCAGCAGAACTTCACCGCCCTGATGGACTCCCGGCTCATCGATGGAAATAGCGAACTCTACGATGACTTCCTCGCCCGCTTCGAAAAAGACTGTATCGGGAAAAAGCCGGAAGCCTTCTTCGCCATGCGCAGCCAGGATCTGCGCTCACGCCACCAGAAATCCTCCCACACCGTTTTTCTCCAGGAACCCAACGTCAAGGAATCCTGCGGCGGCCTCCGTGATTATCAGAACGTCCTCTGGATCGCCCATGTGCGAACCGGTTCACGCACCCTCCAGAAGCTCGTCGATGACCGCATCATTACCGCCAGCACCCTCCGCGAACTCGATACCGCCTACGATTTTCTCCTCCGCGTCCGCAACGAGCTTCACTACCACAGCGGCAAAGCCACCGACATCCTCACCCTCCAGCTCCAGGGCATCGTCGCCACCACCTTCAATTACCCCCAGCGCAGCATCCTCCGCCGCACCGAAGCCTTCATGCGGGACTACTACCGTCACACCCGCCACATCTACCATCACACCACCTCGATCATGGAGTCCTTCCAGATCGAGCAGGACTTGCGCTCCGATAGCGGCCTCAGCTCCTTCCTCACTTTCCGGAAAAAATCCCGCGAGGAATTCGATGGCTTCATCACCCGCGACAACCTCATCTACCCCGCCAATCAGGAAATCTTCAAAGAGGACGCCCAGCGCATGATGCGCATGTTCCAGCACTGCCAGGTCCGCAACCTGGAACTTTCCCCGCAAATGCGCCGCCTCCTCGCCAGCCATTGGGATGACATCGACCGCCCTTTCCGCTACCACAAGGCCAATCGCGAAACCTTCCAGGCCATTCTCGAACGCAAGGGCGAAGTTGCGAAAATCCTCCGGAAAATGCACCGCATCGGCTTTCTCGGCCGTTACCTTCCCGAATTCGGCGCTCTCGATTGCCTCGTCCAGCACGAATTCTTCCACCGCTACACCGCGGACGAGCACACCCTCCGCTGCATTGATGAACTCGATAAACTCATCGAAAATAACGATCCGAAACTCGATATTTTCCGCCGCCTGTTCCATGGGATCGTCGATCCCTACGCGCTCTACCTTGCCCTCATCCTGCACGATACCGGTCGCTCTGAAAACGTCCGCGAGCATATCGATGGCTCCGCCATGCTCGCCATCAGGCTCTGTTCACGCCTCCAGATCAAAGGCCCGCGCCGCGCCCTGATCATGTTTCTCGTGGACAATCATCTCACCTTCTGGCGCACCGCCACCACCAGGAATCTCGAAGATCCCGAAGTCATCGTGGAGTTCGCGTCCATTATCAAGACCCCGGAGAATCTGGACGCCCTTCTGCTCTTCACCTACTGCGATACCAATGGCACCGCACCCGATGCCTGGACCGGATGGAAATCATCCCTGATGCTCCAGCTTTACAAGGCCACCCACAGTTTTCTCAAGGAGGGCTTGGAAAACTTCAAACGCAATCTTGATTCCGATCGCCGCGAGCTCCGCTCCGAGGTCCTCGCCATCATGCGGGATGACTACCACGCGGAAGTCATCCAGCATTTCGCCCGCACGCCCACCGCCGCCTTCTCCTACCGGGAGGCCACCGCGATCAAGACCCACGTCCGCACCGTCCGCCATTTTCTCATCGCGGAGAATCAAGGCGATAATCCCTTCGCCTTCTGCATCAAATGGATCGACCAGCCGGACAAAGGCTACTCCGAACTCGTCCTCGCCACCCGCGACCGCCCGCTACACCTGGAGAAACTCTGTTGCGCCCTTGCCTCGGAGCAAATCAACATTCTCTCGGCCGATCTCTTCACCCGCAGCGATTCGATCGTTCTGAACCTCTTCCGCGTCTGCACCACCAACTTCGAGCCCATCTCCGATCCAGGCATCCGCAATCGATTCATCGCAACCTTCACCCGCATTCTCGAATCGGAAATCTACCAGCCGGAAACCTATCTGCGGCGCAAGCCCAACTTCCTCAAACCGCGCGTCGAAACCGGAGTCTCCGTCCCCGTTCGCGCCCACGTCTCCAACGAGCTTCACCCCACCTGCACCACCGTCGAGATTCAGGCTCTCGATCGCATCGGCCTCCTCCATGACCTCTTTCATGCGGTCAACGAATACGGCTGCGATACCACTCACGCCCGCATCTGCACCGAAAAGGGAGTCGCCATGGATACCCTCTACATCACCACCGGTGATCACGAAAAGATCGAGGATCCCGCCGTGCTCAACGCCCTTCAGGAAAAATTCAACACCCTGGTGGCACGCGGCGAGGCTCCTTAACCCGGTGATGCATCGTCGGGGAGCGCCGGTATCCTGCCGGACTTGCCCGCAGGATGCGGGCGCTCCCCGCGTGTCATGCCAGGAATCCGGGATCGGAAATTTCAGTGCGCCGCCTCATTCCGCGCAAACGGCGGTTCGTCCGAGACCCATTTCAGGCTGATCCAAGGCACATCCTTGTATTCTTTCCTGCTGACAAGCTGGCAGCGCTCAACCGTCGAAGACAGTTGCCGATCCTGAAGCATCGGCACCAACATCATGTCATTTCGTTCATCCAGCTCGTAGGGAGGGTTGTTCCATTCATTCACGGGATACTGATCATTGATTTTCATTTGTTTGGTATTTGTAATTGATCCTCATATCCGCTCACGCGGTGGCTTCTGGAAAACGAGTTGTCGGGATTATTCGCACAACTGAAGTAGGCGATCGCGAGGCCGATAAGGCCCAGTGAAGTCATCGCCATTCTGAAAACACCGGGTTTCATATTTTTTCTTTTTGGGGATTTGTGGAGATACGTAATCAACATGGTTTCATCCTAGACATCCCAGGCTTCCGCCTGGCTTAGCTCTTCCTCATTTAGTTGGCGGATGCTTTCCGCCAGCACCGTGAAACTCCGGCCCTTCACTCCGGCAACCGCATTCTTGAGTTCGAACACATGTGGCCCCTCATTGCTT
>JACMMB010000240.1 GCA_014379305.1 Akkermansiaceae bacterium | reverse complement strand
GTCTTTTCCGGGGCTGGTTTTTGCTCAACAGGTTTCTCGGGGGGAGGCGCGGGTGCATTCGAAGCCTCGGCAGCAGGCTTCTGGGACTCATCCGCAGAGTCGCCATCAAGGACGGCGAGGATCCCGCCAATGGTGGCTTTTTCGCCTTCCTGAATCAGAATTTCGGTGATGGTTCCTTCATCGAAGGCTTCCATTTCCATCGTCGCCTTGTCGGTCTCCACTTCCGCGAGGATGTCGCCGATTTCGACGCTATCGCCGACTTTTTTGTGCCACTTGATGAGGGTGCCTTCGGTCATGGTGTCCGAGAGCTTGGGCATTTCGATATTTACTGACATGATATAGGGAAAAAGTGGCTGGGCGGAAAGGATGGGAGAATACGGAGGTATTTCCAGCCCTATTTGTGAAGTGTGAAAACAAAGAAGCGCGGAGTGGACAAACCGCTCCGCGCTTTCGATGGAAAATGGTGGGTCGCAGGCTCAGGGAGCGAGCGTTTTCATGGTCGGGATGAGGCCGATATGCGGGCTGCCGACGGGACCTTGGGCGGTGGCCATTTTGATCACGCTTTCCGAAGTGGTGCCGCAGCAGTCTTTTTCCGGGCAGTAGTAGCGGGTGCACTTGCTGCACGGAACGCGGTATTTCACGGTCACGGTTTTGTAGCGGGGGACTTTTTTCTCGATGGTCTGCACCGAGCCGCCGGCACCGCTTTTTGAATCGCCTGCGGTGTAAACATCTTCCGTGACGATGTCATAATGGCAGGTTTTCACCTGGCGCGTTTCGGTGCGATATCCGGCGACGGATGTTGGCATCCCGAACATGGAGCAGCAGGAGGAAAAGCCCAGGGAAAGGGCGGCGAGTGCCAGGAGACTGATGAGTTTTTTCATTGGTATGTTTTGTTAATATTAAAGTGGGTTCATCCCAAGCAGCAGCACGAGGTGGCGGCGAGTGCGGTGATTGTTAGAAGGATTAGGGCAGCCGTGCGTTTCAACATATTTGGAGAATAGGATTGTGGAAGAGCTTGGCAATAAAATTTCCTGGTGGCTCCGAGCTGCGTCAACCCAGTGGCGGTGGTTCCGCGCTGGACTTGAAGATGGCGGGGATTCATTTTTTGAAAAATGCAGGATGAGGATTGGATGGCGCTGGCGCTGGCGGAGGCACGGAAGGGGATTGGCAGGACGGCCCCGAATCCGCCGGTCGGCTCAGTGTTGGTGAAGGACGGGATGCTGCTAGGCAGTGGCTGGCATAGGCGGGCGGGCATGCCTCATGCGGAGATGGAGGCCATCGCGAATGCTTTGGAAAACCACGGGGCTAATGCCATCCAAGGAGCGACGATCTATGTGACCTTGGAGCCGTGTTCTACTGTGGGTCGCACGCCAGCTTGCACGGATGGCCTGATGGCGGCGGGGATTTCGCGGGTGGTGTATGGCTGCGCGGACCCGAATCCAAGCCACGCGGGTGCTGCGGATGGCTTGCTCCAGGCGGCGGGGATTGAAGTAACGGGTGGAGTTTTAAGGAATGAATGTGAGGAAATTTTACGGCCTTTTGCAAAGGTGCGGAGCACAGGCTTGCCATGGGTGATCTGGAAATGCGCGATGTCGCTGGATGGGAAAATCACACGCCCGGCGGGTGAGTCGCAATGGTTGAGCGGGGAGCAATCGCTAGCCGATGTGCAGCGGCTGCGAAGCGAGGTGGATGCGATTTTAACCACCGGCGAAACGGTACGTCGGGATCGACCGGCTTTGACCATCCGGTTACCGGAGTTTCTGGGAGGGCGCTCGCAACCCTGGCGGGTCGTGGTGACCGATCAGGCTGAGACCATGCCGATGGACGCGCCGCTTTTCGCCGACGAGTGGAAAGCGAGAACCCTGCTGCGCGGGAGCGCGGATATGGCCGGAATGCTGCGCAAGCTCGTGATCGAGCAGGAGGTGCTTGCCGTGATGATTGAATCCGGTGGAAAGTTTTCCGCAGCGATGTTCGAGGCCGGGCTGGTGGACGAAGTGGTGATTTATTACGCGCCGATGCTGTGTGGCGGCACTATGCCCGCGCTGGCGGGTTCTGGTTTCCCGGCAGCGGTTGGAATCATGGGAATGAGTTACGAGAAGCTGGGTGATGATCTGCGGATGCGCGGCGTGGTTGAGCGGGGAAATGAAAAACAAATCCCCAAAAGCGTATGACCGGAATGTTTTTCGAAGTGGCCAATGCGGATGTGTGGCGCGGCGATGTGCTGGCTCTGAAAAACCTGCAACTGTCGCTTGGCAGGGATGAAAGCGTGGCGATTCTCGGCGCAAACGGAGCGGGGAAAAGCAGCCTACTCAAGCTGATGACCGGGGAGGTGCGGCCGGAGGCAAAGCCCGGCGCCTCATGCCGTCTTTTCGGAGCGGAGCAGTGGTGCCTGGAAGAGTTGCGGCACCGGGTCGGCTTGGTGATACCGGAGGAAGTGGCGAGATTTCATCCCGAGGAAATGGCGGAGGACGTGGTGCGCTCGGCATTCCGGGGAGCCTATGGGCGGACGGGGGACATGAGGTTCAGCGCGCTCGAAAAAGCACAAGCGGAGCAAGCGATGGCAGAGGTTGGGACGCTGGCCTTGGCCGGACGCAACTTTGGCCGGCTTTCCTCGGGGGAAAAGCGCAGGTTCCTGATTGCGCGGGCCTTGGTCCACAAGCCGGAGGTAGTGGTGCTTGATGAACCATCGACGGCTCTGGATTTCGCCGCCCGCTTGACGATGTTGGAACGGCTGCGAAAAGTTGCCCAAGGGGCGGGCGCTTTGGTGCTGGTGACCCATGATCCGGGAGAAATCCTCCCCGAGATCGGGCGCGTGATTTTGTTGAAAAGCGGCGAAGTGATCGGCGACGGGCATAAATTAGAGGTTCTGAAATCGCAGGTTCTCAGCGAGCTTTACGGGATGAATCTGCGCCTCACCTGGTCCAAGGGCTGGGCGATGGTCAGGCCGGTTTAATCGCGCTTGTCCGGCACCGGGTCG
>JACMMB010000239.1 GCA_014379305.1 Akkermansiaceae bacterium | reverse complement strand
CAAATACAAAAGCAGCAGCTCTTTTTCTCTCAACAGGTGGTGAAGCGCGTGATCATTTCTTCCCCACCACAAGTATACCACGGGCGGGGTAGTCGAGAGGACGTGAATGTGATTATGTTCATACTCCTTGAAAAAGCGTTTGGCTGCTGGCGCTCCGCCGACCCGCCAATGCCGATAGGCATGGACCCACTTGCTTTTTGCGAAGAGTCCTTTCAATCCCATAAGGAATTTTCGCAATTCATTTTCACGGTGGCTTCTATCGAGTCAAGACGTGCTGCGCTAGTGTAGTGCGCGCGAAATAGAGGAACACATCTGCGAGGTGAAGAACAAGACACCACAGGGATTCAAGCCTTCGGATTACGTTACGCTAATTCACGCGCCGACCACTAGGAGGGTGCGCCACCTTGTTGCTTTGCTTCGGGTCTGAGTCAAAAAGCGCGACGATTTTCACCTCGCCTCCGCGGCGCAACTCGGCGAGGGCGGGACGTGTAAAGCTGTTCACGGCACCGCAATCGGCGATGTCGACCTTTGGTCGCTTAGTCGATCCTGGCACGCTTCGTCAAAAGCCAGACTCCGCACTGAGCGGAATCCGCGAGGTGAGCCGTTGGAATATCCAAAACCAGTTCGAATCCGTAATCCGAAAGAAGCTCCTTGAGCTGTCCGGGACCTCCCCCGCCCGAATGCCATGAGTGCCATTCGAGAAGCAGATGCCGGGTCTGATCCAGAACCGGACGATAGGCCATCAGGAAGTCATACTCCCCGCCCTCGATATCCACTTTGACCAAATCGTACGGAGCCGGGAGCAGCTTCAGAATCTGGTCCGCCGGGAGTGTCGGAACCTGCCTCACGGTGCCATCGGTCTGGGATGGACTGACGCTCACTGTTCCGGAAGACATAAACGGGCGCTCGACAAAGCTTTTCAGCGAAGCACCCGTCGCGATGGCACCCATTTGAAATTCAAGCCTCTCCTGAAGACGATTGCTCTCGATCAATTTCTGGACGGCAGTCGTCACCCGCGAATCTCCGTCGATCAGCAGCGCCCGGAAATCATTGTCCAAACCGATTCGGGCCCTCAGCCACACGAGGTAGAGCGAAAAATAGCCGGCGTGACAGCCCAAATCCAGCCAGCGCTGTGGAAGACAAATCTGCTGAAGCGCCGGGGCATATTCGTCATTAACGAAAATTTCCGTAAAAGATGTCCACGCTTCGGCAAATTCAAGCGGACAAACAAGGCCATACCCCAACGGAACGCTCAGTTCCAGTTCTTGGAAATACTTCTGCTTTAAGTCAAACAGCACCCGGCGGCGGAAAGCCCGCCACCCAAGCAAAATGTCAAATGGCGCTCTGAGCAATCTCCTCCATTCCGTCCCGCAGGTTCATCTTCCAGCGCTCGTAGTGAGGATGCTTGTGAATTTCAGCCGCGCAGCCGCCGCAGAAAAATGCTGGCGGATGTACTCACGGTCTTCTTTCGCTTTAGTCCGCAGAGTTATTGGATCCATAGCCAACCTCTCCAGAAACTCCACCAGGCGCGGCACGGAGCGCTCGGTCAATACGCTGCCCACATTATGCCGCCGGCAAAACTCCACGGGTGCTGCTCCCTCTGGACCGTAGATCAAGGTCGGGCTGCCAGAAGCAAGGTATTCCGGAACCTTGGTCGGCAGTGAAAACCGTACCGAAGAAAAGTCCCGCCGGTCAAACGTCACCGGAACGACCAGCAGATCGGCTGTCTGTAAAAGGCGGCGCCCGGTCTCTCTATCTACCGCGCCTCTGTAAATCACCGCATCGCCATCCGCGATGGAAGCGCCATGCTCCCTTGTCCATTCTCCTCCACATATCTCAAATCGGGCCTTGCCTCCCGATTGGTTGAATTGGCGGACTGCACTCGCGATATCCTCGATGGAGTTAAAGTGATGATTCGGAACCACCGACCCAAGATACCGCACCACTAATTCGTCGTTCATGCCGAATTCCGCTCCTTCGAAGAACTCCTCCGCAGCGCCGTTGTGCAGAATCTCGAACGGCAATTCGTAACGCCTCTCATACTCGACGCGCATCTCCTCGCTAATCACTATCCTGGCTTGGGCTTCCGACAAGATCCGCCGGACCGAGGCCCCTCCAGCGCGGCCGAAGTTTTCAATCCCGTCGTCGGCGACATGCGCGATCAAAGGTCTCCCTAGAGACTTCGCAATCCACGCGGCATAATTCAAGGTCTCCCCTGAATAAACGAATGCATAAACCAGGTCCGGCATCCACCCGTCCATTGTCTTGTTGAGCCAGCGCCGTGAGAAGTGTCCGCGCCAGGCGGGGCTGATTCCCAGTAAATACCGGAATGCTTCCCCGCGCGCGTAGGGCCCCGGAACCCACACCCGCACTGCTTTCCGAGAACGCCCCGAGGCTACTTCGACATCAGGACTGGCATAAAGCTGGAGCAAATTCTCCGCCGGCCAGTCGGAAAAGAAAGTACTCAAAGTAACCCCAAACCCGTTTCCTTGGGAAAACGGTGCTTCCGTTACGATGCACACCTTTAGGTGAGAACTCGTACGACAAGGCCCGCACGCCGCGGGCTTGCCCGAGACCTCACTCAAGTTTGGATTCTCCGTCCCCATCCAGTTCACCTCGGCTTTCTCCAAAATGTTCATCTGCCAAAAGAAAGGATTACGAGTTTCTGACCCCCACCTCTGCAATCCGGCATACTCCCCACCAAGTCTGGGCTAGATGCCGCACGTCGTATCCCTGGCGCCGCAGGGATAGGCACGCGCGATAGCTTCCCAGCAAATGAGCCTGCATGCTCGGGTGGGTATCGTGCAGGAGAATCAACCCTCCGGGTCGGATAAACGGCCGAACTTTGTGGAAGTCATTCAGGACATAGTCCGTATCATGACAGGCATCGATCACCGCCAGATCAACGACGGGGCCGGCAAAGTGCTGCCCTAGGTCCAGAGCCAAAGTATTCGCCAGAATCTGCGTCACACGATCGGCAAAGCCTCGCGACTTGTACACTCGGCCGATTTCCTCCGCAGTGAGGGCGTATGTAACCGAGAGACCGGTCTGGTCTTCGGCCGGAGCGTTAACCGTATAAACTTTGGTTCGGGGAGATGTGTCGCAAATATTTGCCACGGTGTTGCCATAAGCCGTTCCCAGTTCCAGAACGATCGCCGGCTGGAGGGCATGCACGATGGCCAGGAGCGCTCCATAATCGTCGTGATCCATTCCCTCCACGTAAGGCGGCATGCAAATATCCTCCATGATTGATGGCTGGCTCCTGAGGTGCGCTGGACGCGGCCCGATGAGGGAGTCAAGGCTGACTGTCGGGAGGTGATATAACGCTTCCATGAGCAAGGTCGGAATGTAGTCCTTGCTCTCTGGATTCCTGGAACGCTGAAGGAAACCGCGTAGATTCCGGTAACGGGACGCCACGGAATTGTAAAGTGACGGGGGCAACCAATGTTGAAGATATTGCTTCAATGTCGTTCTACTGCTTGGGCCTCATCCAGGTGTGCTTTAACGCGATCAGCGTTCGCGGCACCTTTGGAGCCAGGCCGGACTCGTAAACATCCGCGGGCATTACGGTCAGGAATCCAATCTCCTTGCGCCAGAGCCACTCCGCATTGGGAATCGCCAGACCGGCGTGAATCATATATTGCCCCGCGGCGAGCGGAAGTTTTTCGATGGCACATTCTACATATTGTTCGCCGACTTCGAACGTAAGCGGCAAAGCCCCGTCGGGTTGAGTGGAAAGGAGGATTACCGTTGGCCCGGCGGGAAGATCGAATCTCAAAACCACGGACCCCCGCAGAATCCGTTTTTCGCATGAGAACACGATCCGGATGACGATCGTATCCCAGGTTGCCACGACCCCCTTGGGCCGGCCGTTCGCATCCAGCATCTCGATCCGGGTTATTGCAGAAGGTTCGGCCGGCGCACCTTCTGGTGCGCAATAGATAACGTGGGGCAGGCGTCCACCTGAGCCATTGGCTGTGCCCAGAAGTTGCCGACTGAAGGTTTCGACTCCCTCCTCCGCGCTTCCTCGAAAAAGCATTCTACCTGCATCTAAGACGGCGACTGTCTCACAAAGCTGCGAAACAGCGCCCATATTGTGGCTCACAAAAATGACCGTACGGCCGCCCCTTGCTACTTCGTCCATCTTGCCCAGGCACTTCTTCTGAAATGCCAGGTCACCGACAGCCAGCACTTCATCAATGATCAGGATCTCGGGCTCCAGATGGGCGGCGACGGCAAAGGCAAGGCGCACATACATGCCGCTGGAGTAGCGCTTGACCGGCGTGTCAATGAATGCATCCACCTCTGCGAAGGAGACGATTTCGTCGAACTTTCGGTCTATTTCCGACTTCTTCATCCCTAGAATGGCGCCGTTGAGATAGATATTCTCGCGCCCGCTTAACTCCGGATGAAACCCCGTCCCGACCTCGAGGAGCGAAGCTACGCGACCCCGCATAATCACCT
>JACMMB010000238.1 GCA_014379305.1 Akkermansiaceae bacterium | reverse complement strand
CGAGATGACCATCCGCACCAAGGATGGAGAGTTGATCACCCTTTCTTACAAAGACATCTCCGAGGGGAAAATCACCGTCAAGGACAAGGACGGAAACACCACACGGATCGGTTCGGCGGATCTTTCACAAGTGCCTGCCTGGGTTCCGAAAGCTCCCGATATCACTGATGGAATAAGCACTTACCACAGTGACACCGCAAATGAGATCACGGGCCAGTTCTCCGGCAAAAGCGATCAGACCATGGAACAACTCAAGGTTTTTTTCGATGCCGAAACCTCGACGCTCGGCTTCGGCAGCAATAGCAGCAAATCAATGAACTTGAATGACACCAACGTCATCACGAACAGTTACTCAGGCGATGGAAAAACGCTCACCATCATCATTACGGAAAAATCCGGCGAAAAGACATTGATCAACACGAATTACACCGAAAAAAAATAAAACTGAAAAATACCTTCATCGACTACGCTCTTTTATTGGATTCAAACTGGATTTTATCGGATCACCAACGAACAAATTATCTGGCCCGGAAAATGCAAACTGAATTCTGAAACCACACAATAAATACTATGAAAATCGTCCACAAAACACGCAACGGAGAAACCCGCGAAGCCCTCCTTAAGGAATATTTCATCACCGCCTCCCTTATCGCGCTTCTCAAACGCGTCGGCGAGGAAGCTGCCAAGGTCGCTCCGAATCGCACTAAAGACCAAGCTCTTGCCCGTATCCGCCACTGAATTTCCGGGTGATTCCTGACAAGTTTCAATAAGGGCAGCTGCAAAGCTGCCCTTGTTTTTTGTCACTCAGGACTCAATCAATTCATGACCAGACTTCGACACAGATATCACCGGACGAGTTTGCAACTTGCACAGTGCATTGCATTCTTGGAAACCGGTCTGACAGAAATTATAAGAAAACCTGGCTTGAGGATTTTCGGTATATAGCCATTTTGAGAGCTAGAGATAATCCAATGCCTCCCAACAAACTCTGCCCAGATTGTCCCGAAGTTACTCCTGAAAACGGCATCACCGAAGCGGAAATCAGGCAGCAGGAAATTTTCGAACTGGAAACCGAAGAAGGTTCATGGCTCTCGGGACCCCGGTCCCGTATCAACGACCTCGTATCGCTTCTCAGAGTCGGTCTCGATTTTATCAGAGCCTATCGGATTCTGCACTTTGTCGGACCGTGTATCACGGTTTTCGGTTCCGCGCGCACCCGGCCAGGCAGTAAATATTATGAATTGGCGAGGGAGATGGGGGCAGCCTGCGCCGAGCTCGGCTTCACCGTCCTCACGGGCGGCGGCCCCGGCATCATGCAGGCCGCGAATCAAGGTGCTTTCGAATCCGGTGGACGCTCAATCGGCATCAATATCGAGCTTCCCTTCGAACAGGACGTCAATCCCTACGTGCATCGATCCGTGAATATGCGCTACTTTTTCACGCGGAAAACCATGTTGGTGAAATATTCCTATGCCTTCATCGTCATGCCGGGCGGCGCTGGCACCATGGATGAAATGTTCGAGACGATGACATTGATCCAGACCGGAAAATTGAAGAATTTTCCCATCATCCTCATGGGCAGGGATTTTTGGCAACCACTCATGGATTTTATATACAAAATGGCGGAGGAAGGAACCATCAGTCCTTCGGATCCCGATTTGATTTTCTTCACTGACAGCATCGAGCATGCGACAGCCCATCTCCAGCGGCACGCGGTTAGACAGTTCGGACTTCGTCGGAAAAAAGTTCCGCGACCCATACCTGCGCTTGGCGAGAGTGCCGTGGTTCCCGGTTAGCATCACGCTTTCGGCAGAAAAAACGCCCGTTGCTTCTCTGAAACCGGCATCTGCAATCTTTCCATCACCGCCAGCATATCCTCCCAGAGAAACCGCTTTACCTGGTTCGAAGCCCCGCTTTGCAGCAAATAACTGGGATGGTAGGTCACACGCGTCGGAATTCCTTTGAGGTCGTGCCACTTCTCCCGCATGGAACCTACCGTCCCTTCGAGTCCCATTAAACCCTCAGCCGCCGTGCCCCCCATGGCGATAATGCACTTCGGCTGGACGATGGAAATTTCCGCCATCACCAGTGGCAGGCACGCCGCCATCTCTTCTGGCGTCGGTTTCCGGTTGTTCGTGGTCTGCCTCGGCATCGCTGGCCGGAACTTCACCAAATTGGAAATATAAACATCTTCCCGCCTCACTCCCATCGCCCGCAGGATATCATTCAGCTTTTGGCCCGCCGGCCCCACAAATGGTTCGCCCTCCTTCTCTTCATTATATCCCGGCGCCTCACCCACCAGCATCAGTTCCGCATCTGGGTTTCCGGTCGCAAAAACCATCTTCTCACGCAAGGTTCCAAGCTGGATCGCCGCCTGCCAGCCCTCTGCTTGCTTTCGCAGATTTTCCAATCTCTCGACCTTTCCTCCGCCATGGATTTCCACCGCCGCAGTCACCGGGCGAACTGATGCCTTTGTTTTTACCGCCGGTTGCCGCGCCCGCAACATCAGCTCGCGCAAGCCATTCCGCGCTTCCTGATCCAGGAAAACATGATTCAACCCGCGCGCGTCCTCGGCTTTCATAAATTCAATCACATCATCAACAGGCCGCGTCACAGCCCTTTCCTAAAGCCCTCCTTCATTCAGATCAACTCTCCCCTCGCAAATTGACAATTTTCACCCTTGCCCGCCTCTCACTTCATAAATAGACCAAGGAATGCCGTTCTTTCCTGATATTCCGAAAATCCAATTCGAAGGTCCGAAATCAAAAAACCCTTTTGCTTTCAAGCAATACAATCCAGACGAAGTCATCGCTGGAAAATCCATGCGCGAACAGTTCCGCTTCGCCGCCGCCTATTGGCACGTCATGCGCAACGGCCTCGCCGATCCATTCGGCGGTCCCACCGCACTGATGCCATGGGACGATCAATCCAACTCCGTCGATAACGCCCTGAAGCGCGCGGATGTCTTCTTCGAGTTCATCAATAAAATGGATATCGATTACTATTGCTGGCACGACCGCGATATTTCCCCCGAGCTCAACGACCTCTCCAAATCAAATGCCGCCCTCGAAAAAGTCACCGACCACCTCCTCGGTCTTCAGAAAGAGCATGGCAAAAAACTTCTCTGGGGCACCGCCTGCCTCTTCGCCCACCCCCGCTACTCCCAAGGTGCCGGCACCTCGCCAAGCGCCGAAGTCTTCGCCTATGGTGCCGCCCAGATAAAAGCAGCCATGGATGCGACCATGAAACTCGGTGGTGAAGGTTATACATTCTGGGGTGGCCGCGAGGGCTATTCCACCCTTCTGAATACCGACATGAAGCGTGAGCTCGATCACCTCGCCGCCCTCCTTCATCTCGCCGTGGACTATGCCAAAACCATCGACTTCAAAGGCCAGTTCTACATCGAGCCGAAGCCCCGCGAACCCTCCACCCATCAATACGATTCGGATTCCGCCGCCTGCCTGAACTTTCTCCGCCAGTATGATCTCATGGATCATTTCAAACTGAATCTGGAAACCAACCACGCCACCCTCGCCGGCCATACCATGCTGCATGAAATGACCGTCGCCATCGATGCCAACGCACTCGGCTCCGTGGATGCGAACCAAGGCGACGAACTCATCGGCTGGGACACCGACCAATTCCCGACCGACATTTACCTCACCACCTCGATCATGATGAAAGTGCTGGAAATGGGCGGATTCACCACCGGCGGCCTCAACTTCGACGCCAAACGCCGCCGTGAATCCCACGATCCATCCGACCTCTTCCACGCCCACATCGGTGGCATGGATGCCTTCGCCCGCGGTCTCAAAATCGCTGCCGCCATCCGCGAGGACGGCCGCCTTCAGAACTTCGTCGACAAACGCTACGAAAGCTGGAACTCGGGCATCGGTGCTAAAATTGAGAGCAAATCCATCTCCCTCGCCCAGATCAACGACCACGTCCTTGCTACTGGCGAGCCGACCCTCACATCCGGTCGCCAGGAAATGCTCGAAAACCTCATCAACGACTTCATTTAACCCGCTTCCGGCTCCAGCCGTTTCTCACCAAAGGCTGATCTGAAACGGTCAGCCTTTTTCATTTCCCTATTTCCGCCTCCAGCTCTTTCACCCGGTTCTCGAAAAAATTCCTGGCGCGCAATGTCTCTTCAAAGCGTCTTTCCAGATCCGCGTAAACCTCTTGGCTGATATCTCCGCTCTTTCCCAGCAACTGCTCACGAGTCGCCACCAGCTCCGCCGAAATCGCATCCTGCTTCACTTGCGAATCCGCAACCAGACGCTTCAGGCTATCCACCTCCGAGGCACTCGCCAAAGCCTGGTTCAGCTCACTCCGCAGCCGGCCATTGTCAGCGGCGATGCCTTGGCGAAGTTGCTCCGAGCGCAGAATTTCCTTATTTCTGGAGGACAGTTCCGCATCTTTTTCTCCCAGCATCTGCTGGAAACGATCCGCCAGCGCAACCAGCGCGGTCGCATCGTTCTTCAATCGTTTCCCGATGTCATCAATCGGCTCCGAGCCACTCTCCAGCGGCGGTAGATTCGCCTCGATTCGCTGCCGGTTCAGCTCCGTCCTTCTCGCCTCAAGATCCGCCTTCAGGGCGGCAAGCGCGGGATCATCAGCGCGCACACCGCCTGCGGAAGTGCCGCCCACCAGATCCGTATTTATTACCACAAGCACCACCACCATCGCGATGACCATGAACAACAAAAACAGCGCCGGCGTGTTCAGTCCGCCCGCTTTGGGTGCCGCTTCCACCGTGGCGTCATGAATTGGCCCGGTCTCTTTCCTTTCCTCCCGCACCACGATCTTCACTCGCTCCACCGGCTGCTCTTCTGACATGTCAAAGCCTGTCCAATCCCCCGCCCTTCTGTCAACCGCCACTCGCCGGGCTGAAAAGCCGTAAAAAATCCTCCGGCCGGTCAATCAGGTAAGTCGGTCTCGCCGCCTCCAGACTTTCGCGGGAGTTGAAACCCCAGGACACCGCCGCATGGGGAATCCCCGCTTTCTGCGCCGCCTTCACATCCCTCAACTCGTCCCCGATATACAACATTTCCTCCGCGTGCAGGGAAAAAGTCTTCCGGATCGCCCGCAGATGCCGCGCCTTGCCAGTCAGCTTGGAAGTCGATGAAACGAATTCAAACAGATCCCTCAACCCGTGATTTCTCAGGAAAACATCCACATTCGCCGTCGCATTCGAAGTCAGGATTCCAAAGCGATCCACCTGCTTCCGCATCTCCACCAGCGCTTCCTTCATCCCGTCGATCACCTGCAGCTTCTCGATATTCCCCCGCATCATCCCCGTCCCGCGCGCGATGATCGATGGCACCCGCCGCTTCGGAATCTCCAGTTTAAGCAAAATCTGTTTCAAGGAAAGATGCCGCAGCTCCGCAATCTCATGCTCCCCCACCTCGCGAATACCATAATCCGGAGCCAGTTCATTGTAGATCCTCCGCGCCTCCTCCATGGTATCCGCAATCGTCCCGTCGAAATCAAAAACAAGCACCCGGTATTTCATTCCTGCCCAATCTGCCCGCACCCCTTCCCCACATCCAGCCCAAATACCAACCCGCTCACCCCAACCTCATATTCGGGTCAATATCGCCATCCAATCCATCCACCCTGCCGGCGAAAAATCGCAACAGCCCCGCAAAGGCGATCATCGCCGCATTATCCGCGCACACGCGGCGCTCGGCCACCACCAGCTCTATCCCCTCCTGCTCGCACCGTTCCGCAAACGCCGCCCGCACCACCATGTTCGAGCTCACCCCGCCTGAAAGGCCGATCAAATCCGCCCCCACCTGCTTCGCCGCCCGCAGCGTCTTCGCCACCAACACCTCAACCACCGCCGCCTGGAACGATGCCGCCACATCCTCCACTTTCACCTTTCCCTCCCGCTGCAAAGTATACAGCACCGCCGTCTTCAGCCCGGAAAACGAAAAATCCAGCCCCCCATCCGCCATCATCGACCGCGGGAAATCAAACGCCCCCGGATCTCCATCGCGCGCCACCCTCTCAATCTCCGGCCCGCCCGGATAGGGCAGCCCGAGCATTTTCCCGACCTTGTCAAACGCCTCACCCGCCGCGTCATCGCGCGTGCCGCCAAGCCTATTATAAGCTCCCGCCCCCGCCACCTCCATCAGCAAAGTATGCCCTCCGGAAACAATCAGCCCCACATGCCCCGGCACCCGCGTGCGATCCATGAACGGCGAAAGCAAATGCCCCTCCAGATGATTCACCCCCACAAACGGCTTACCCGCCACACACGCCATCGCCTTCGCCGCCGTGCTACCCACCAATAGCGACGATGCCAGCCCCGGCCCCATCGTCGCCCCGAACACTTCCACCGCCGCGATCCTAAGGCCCGCCGTCGCCAGCGCCTGCTCCACCAGCCCGCTTAAACACAGCGAATGGCTCCGCGAAGCCACCTCCGGCACCACCCCCCCATGCACCCGGTGCTCCTCAATCTGCGAAGCCACCTCACTCGCCAAAACCTCCGTCCGCCCACCCGCCTCCCCGCGCAAAATCGCCACCGCCGTCTCATCACAGGAACTCTCAATCGCCAGAAAAACCGCCACGCCCCATCCTTCCATCCCAATCACCGGATCTTCAACCCACAAACGCCCGCATCTTCATCTTCTTCCCGAGCGCGAAATTCGTTCCACCTCGACCGGTGCGCTGCATCGCCATCCCGGCGAACCACTCCAGGCGCGCGACAGTCCGGGCAACGTTTGTTCGTCCTATTTTATTTTGATTTTATGGTGATTTACAGCAAAGCCCATCTCTTCAAGTGGTTTGGTAATAGGTCGGAGTCCATTGCCAAAAATCGAACTCAGGAATTTAATTCGTTGGCCATCCACCACGAGATTCAGCTCAAAAAAAGCATCGCCTGAGCCAATGTAGTGCTCGTAGGAAAAATACACCCTCTGCTTGGCGTGATCGATTGATTGCCCGATTCGAGGCAGTTCCAAGACATCTTCATTAATGCTGTATCGCATCAAATCTCCTTTGGAACGCTCTGATAATCCATGAAAAAAAATGATCAGCGGCACGACAACGCCGGTGGCGGCCAGAATCCAAACCCCGGCGGTTCGTCCTCCCTCGTTCCCTGTATCAATCACAATGCTGGAGAGCCAAAATGCTGCAGCAATGCACAAAATGAATAGAAGGATAGAAGTGTAGGTACCGCGCCTTTGATCGAACTGGAAAAGAACCATACCAGACGAAGGGTCCTGGACGTTCCTCCATGAACCAAGATTACTGTATGATGTGTGGAGCTGCTTCATACCGAATTTAGGGAAGGTTCTATTG
>JACMMB010000237.1 GCA_014379305.1 Akkermansiaceae bacterium | reverse complement strand
ATGCTCGAACGTTTCACCGCCCTCCTGCCACAGATCGAAGCCACCGTCCCTCACGATGAAAACCGCATGTTCATGGGTGGTGTGTCCGGCGGGGCATGGCGCTCCTATCATTATTCGGCGCAGGTCCCGCGCCCATGGGCGGGTATCTTTGCGGATGGCGGATGGCTTGGAGGCAGGATCTACTACCACCTTCCCTACCCCCGCATGCGGGTGGCCATGGTCAATGGCGATAAAGACACTGCGGCAAACAGGTATGTCGATCCTGACACAACCCGCCTGCAGCAGTCCGGCTGCGTCGTAAGCGTCCATGCCTTCGAAGGCGGTCACCAGCTGGCCCCGCCATCGGTGCAGGAAAAAGCGTTGCGCTGGTTGCTAAGCGATGGGGTAGGCGCGGAGACGCCACAGTAGCAAGCCCGCCATATCCGCCACCCAGGCAGGAAATGGCTCCAACTCCTCACTTCATCCCCAGCCGTTTTCTTTTCCGATAGAGCGTCGCTTCGTTGATGCCCAGAATCTCCGCCGCCCGGGTCAAGGTGGAGGCTGTCTCCAGGACGCGCTCGATGTGGCATTGCTCGATTTCATCCGTCGTAAACTCGCCACCGATCCACGGGCCCTCGGATCCCTGGCTGGTATCTAGGAGCGCCATGTTCATGCTTGGCAAATCCGACTGTTCGATTTCCTTGCCCCTCACCAGAATCACCGCCCGCTCGATCGCATTGCGCATTTCACGCAAATTTCCCGGCCATGGATACCGCAACAATGCCTCGCGCGCCCCTTCGGAAAAGCCCTTCACATCCCGCCGGTATTGCTTCGCAAAGAACTCCAGATAACCGTCTGCAAAGGAAGACACATCCTGACGACGCTCCCTCAGCGAGGGCATCTTCACGGCGATCACATTGAGGCGGAAATATAAATCCTCGCGGAATTGGCCTTTCTTCACCTCTTCCGCAAGATCCCGATTGGTGGCGGCGATGACCCTCACATCCGTTTTATAGGTTTTGGTATCGCCCACCCGCTCGTATTCCCAATCCTGCAAAAGCCGAAGCAATTTCGGCTGCAATTCCTTGGGTAACTCCCCGATTTCATCCAAAAACAAGGTTCCCCCGTCCGCCGCGTAGACCTTTCCCCGCGTATCCCGGATCGCTCCCGTGAAGGCACCCTTCACATGACCGAACAACTCGCTTTCCAACAGCTCCTTGCTCAGAGCCGGGCAATTGACCGTCACGAAGGGCTTGTTCCGCCGCGCACTGCGGGCATGAATTTCCCTGGCCACCATGCTTTTTCCCGTCCCGCTCTCGCCCAGCAATAGAATCGACGCCGTCGATCCTGCGGCCCGGAACAACACATCCATGGCCTCGTTCACCTCCCGCGCCTTTGACTCGTATCTTCCCGCCGGTTGCTGGTTTGCCACTTCTTCCCGGAGTTCCTCCACTTTCACCTCAAGCTGCCGGTGCCGCTTCACCCGCTGCAAAATCATCGCGAATTGTTCCCGGGAAAAAGGCTTCTCCAGGAAATCCAGCGCGCCCAGTTGGGTCGCCTTCACCGCATCCGGAATCGATCCCATGCCGGTAATCATCACCACCGAGATTTTCGGATACTTTTCCTTGATCATCCCCAGCACGTCCAAACCGTTTTCACCCTGCAAATATAAATCGAGTAAAACCACATCGAAGCTCGATAGCTTCAACGCTTCCATCGCTAGCTTGGAATCCTCCGCCCCCTCCGCGTAATGGTCGGAATCCTCTATCAACTGCACCGCCGCCTCGCGAATCGCCAGATCATCATCAACTACCAATATATCCATCTATAATTTTCCTTTTTTGAATTCTATCACGAAACTCGCGCCGCGCACCCCTTCAATATCTTCAATCCTCACCCGTCCTCCCATTTCTTCCACTAAACTTTTAACAATGAACAAACCCAGGCCGGTGCTCGGCTCACCCGCACTCGGCCTTGCGCTCAGCCGGGAATACTTCTGGAACATGCGCTCCTTATCCTCCTGTGTGAAGCCCGGTCCGTCGTCTGCAATCACCACTTCGACCTTGTCGCCGGCTCCCAATCTTGTTTTCACCCTGATCTCGGAACCCGGCGCGCTGAACTTGATCGCATTGTCCAGAATATTTCCGATGACCTGACGGCCCGCATTCGAATCCATCATGGCTTCCCCGATTCCATTTCCCATTTCCCTGGTAATCCTGGTCCCCTTGACGGCTTCGATCGGCTCCACTTCTCTCACTAATATGAAGATCATTTCTTCCAAATACACTTTTCTCACTTTCATAATCTGCTGGCGCGCTCCTTGATTCGCCAGAAACGATTTCAGAAACCCCATCATCCGCT
>JACMMB010000236.1 GCA_014379305.1 Akkermansiaceae bacterium | reverse complement strand
TTCGCCGTGCCGCCGAAGTTCCAGCACCGCGTGCTGTTCTGGGGGATTCTCGGCGCGCTCGTGTTGCGGGCCACCATGATCGGGGCGGGCACCGTGCTGATTGCGAAGTTCGAGTGGATCATCTACGTGTTTGGCGCATTCCTCATCCTCACCGGCATCAAGATGATCGTGAAACGCGAGGAGGAGCTTCATCCCGAGCGCAACCCGGTCGTAAAGTGGTTCAAGAAACTGATGCCGGTGACCAGTGATTATCGCGAGGATAAATTCTTCGTGCGCGAAAACGGCATCCGCATGGCGACACCGCTGTTCGTAGTGCTGTTGCTGGTCGAAGTCTCCGACGTGATTTTCGCCGTGGATTCCATCCCGGCCATCTTCGCCGTGACCAAGGATCCATTTATCGTCTATACCTCGAACGTGTTCGCCATCCTCGGCCTGCGCTCGCTTTATTTCGCGCTGGCGGGAGTGATGGACAAGTTTCATTACCTCAAGCTCGGGCTGGGCGTGGTGCTGACGTTCGTGGGCGTGAAGATGTTGCTGGCGCACACGGCTTGGAAAATCGACACCGTGGTCTCGCTCTTCGTCATCCTCACCGTCCTCACCCTCACCGTCATCGCCTCCCTCGTCTGGCCGCAACGTGACCCGGCTGAAAATACCGATCAGGACTCCGGTAACCGATGATTTCCAAGTTGCCTCGGTGGGTTTGGGCCGGTGCGTGGGCGTTGGCGTTTGTCGGCGGCATGGTCAACGTCGTTGGGTTGCTAGGCTTCGAGCATCAGGCTGTCACGCATCTAACCGGCACTACATCCATGCTTTCGGCGGCCCTGGCCTCGCTCGATGGCGGGGCGGCTCTCCATTTTGCCGCCGTCATCGGCTCATTCGTTGCGGGAACGGTGCTGAGCGGCTTCATCATCCAGGACAGCACGCTCCGGCTTGGACGCCGCTACGGCATCGCCCTGCTTTTGGAGTCGATTCTGCTTTGCATCGCCGTCCCGTTGCTGAATCGCAGCCAGATGTCCGGCATCTATTCCGCGTCTTGCGCCTGCGGTCTCCAGAACGCGATGGTGAGCACTTACAGCGGCGCAGTCATCCGCACGACTCACATTTCAGGCATGTTCACCGACCTCGGCATATTTCTCGGCCATAGCATGCGCGGTCTGCCGGTAGATTCGCGGCGACTGCGGCTCTGTATTATCATCATCTCCGGTTTTCTTTGTGGGGGCATCGCAGGCGCGGCGGCATTCCATCGCTTCAGCTACTCCGCGCTCTTCATCCCCGCCGCTCTCACGGCCATCACTTCGCTTGCTTATGGGACATACCTTCTGCGCAGTCGCCGCCACTGAATCCGGGCTTCCAGCGCGCCATCGGATGCGCTAATAAATTCTGGCATCATAATCTTATGCTAAACCGAATTTCAGGGTGCCTGGTTCTCTTACAGTCGACATACCTCGCGACGTTCGTCACCTTTTCAACGCTCGACGTTCTGTCACGCGGGGTGGTTTTCAGAGCTATAGCCGCCACACGTTCCAAGTTCGGAATCCAGAACACCTCTGTCAAGCTATCGGAATACATCACTTATCCTCTCGCCTGCACCGCTCCGTTGAATCTCGCTCTGATGCTCATCTTTTTCTGGAGCGTGTTGCGTCATGGCAAGGCTCCGTCATTGTCGGATGATTTTTTCAGCATCTGCAATACGATCTACGTGCTTGCCAGCGGCTGGGTATTATTCGCTGTCTTCTTTCAAATGGTTGTCAATCGCGGCTAATCATGCGCCGCTGCAGCCGCCAGAATTCAAGACTGTAAACAGAAGGATATTTTAACCGGCTGCGTTCAAAAATGAAGGTCGATCCATTTTAACGGACCGACCACATGAGAAATCAATTCCGGTTGGAATGCGTCAAAATTTCCACACCAAGCCAGTCCTGAACGTGAAATCCGGGCTGGCTGAATTCAATCCAAAGCCAAGGCCTGCCTTCAAAGTCAGCGCATGGATTGGCGAATAATAGCAACCCAGCGTGGCTTCGTGATAATCGTTTATGGAAAAGTCACCAGTGGCTTCCGCGCCGATGGCGAGGCGATCACTCACGGGATGGCGGATTCCCACGGCATAGCCGAAGGCGGTTTCACCCTCATCCGGGAACAAGGCGATCAGATTTCCAACCCAGCGGGTTTCACCGCATACAGTGCCTTCGATAATCAAGCGGGCATGATAGGCATCAATCCCATGCAGGTGGATTCCGCTATGCTCGTGATTTCCGCCCTCTTCGTCTTCATGCTCGTGCGGCTCCTCTTCTTCATGCGGATCGTCCGCATGAAGCACCTCGAAATCATGATGATCGTCCTCCTCGTGATGATCGTCGTGTGCGTCGTCTTCGTGATGATCCTCATGATCGTAGTGCTGATCCCGCAAAGCGAAATCCCTGCCGATGAGGAGTCCGATCAAGACCGGGGAGCCTGGAGGGGTGAGATCGAACTGGAGGGCGGGACCTGCCGAGGACCAGTCCCAACCACCTTGCCCGGAATCCGCGGATTGCAGGGCGGCGGTGAGGCTTGTGCGCGGGAAAATCCCGGTCGTAGCACCCAATTCAAATCCTGCTTCGTCAGGTCCGGATTGAACTGAAGCATTGAAATTGGTGAAGGTAATCCAATCCCCTATGGCGGGGACGGTGGCATCCTGAAGCAGGAGGAAATCCCGACCGTGGTCGGCAAACACCGGGCTGGTCAATAAGGTGGCGATCAGTAGATATCGTTTCATAGTATGGAAAAAATTGAGACAATTGTTTGTTAAAAAAGAAATAAGCGTAGTGAGAATCGACCCGCTAGAGAGAGCAGGAGTCGAGTTTGAGGGTTGCTGAAAAACTTCCCTCGGGTGGGTCAAGCGCCGCGTCCAAAAAAAACGATGAATTCCCAATTACGGAGCATCGCTTGCTCCGATGAATGGTTTAGCAGGGAAAATTCCGGAAACGGACGCTACGCTTCGCGACGCGGCGGCGGTGTCGGCGGGAGCGGAATAAAATCCTCGCGCCATGTGGAAATATCACAGAAGCCAGGATCAGGGATCAGCATCCCCTCAGGCATTGCCAGCAACAGGATTTCGCCCGCCAGCATTTCCTGCAACAGCTTCAGGCTGCGGATTTTTTCCGGAAGCTGCGGTGTTTCGCTTTTGAAATCACTGACTTTTGCGGCGGCGATATTGCAACAAAGTTTGCATGGCCTTTCTCCACTGAACGTCTCCCGCGCACCTTGCAGAATCCCGGATTCCTGCGAGTAACTGGCTAGCATCGTCCCCCACGCGCAAATCTGGATCAGTGCATAGGGCCCACCTAACAAATGCAGACAGGCGATGAGAACGAAGAGGATTTGAAACTTTTTTTTCAATGTGGGTGGGCAGCGGCAGACGGGCTGTTTTAGTAAGCAATACCAAACAGGGCAATCAGAAATCCGCAGGCAGAAAGTGCGCTTCGATATGGGATTCACCTGCGCTCAATTCTTCATCTTATCGCAAAGCTTCAGCAAGGCCTCGAAGTGCTTGTCCCGATGCAGCAATTCCGTCCGGTGGTGCTTTGCACAAGCGGCGATAAGCACATCCGCCAGCGGGCAGTTCAGCCCCAATTGCCGCGCGGCCCGACTGATCCCTGCCGCCAGCTCCCACACCGAGGTATCGATTTCCAACCAGCCGCACGCTTCGCGGATATTCATCAACACTGACTCCTCACGTTTTCCTCGCAATCCGCTCCAAAGTTCCGTCCACACGGCGTGACACAATACCGCGCCACCCGTTTCCAAAGCCACTGCCACCTCTGGATTCTTTAGCCGCCCATTCCTGAGAAAATCGATCCACGCGGAGGTATCAATCAGCACACTCACTCGCCACTCCCCCGCCGCTGCGCCAATCGCTTTTCATGGGCGATGTCCGCAGTCTCGATTTCTTCGTTTGTGGGCAAATTAGGAAAGGTTCCCGCAGCGGCGAGAATAGCCTCCACTTTACGCCGCCGGTTGAAGTCTTTGATCGCCAGCACTACGGCTTCCCGCTTCGTCTTAGCTCCTGTGAAACGCAGGGCATCCGCCAAGACGATTTCAGGAATATCAATTGTCGTTTTCATGGATTCCAATTTTACAGGATTTTGGAATCCATCAAGAGCAATTTTTCTAAACAACCAAGGGTGGCCGTCAGACCCGGACCTTTGAGGACAAAGGTCACTGCCAGTCTTCATTAATCGCCACCAGGCTATTTCTTCCGCGTGTAGGTGGCGTTGATCACTGTCACCCAGGTGCCGTCCTTTTCCTGTTTGGTCTCGGTGAAGGTACGGATATCGGGCGATTTGAACTCGATCCTGGCTTTGAACTGACACTGCTCACCGGTCATCATACAAAGTCCCTCGGTTTCAAGTTCGAGAACGTCGCCTTCCATTTTGCCCTCGTATTTCCACATCGTGCTGGTCATGGAATCCACCCAGGTGGAGATGTAATGCTTTTTCCCGGGGTCGTAGCCAAAGGTGCTGACGGCCTTCCATGGCTCGCCCATCATTTCGGCATTCGCTTCTCCGACGGCCCAGAATCCGCCGATCATTTTGATGGATTCCGTGCCCTTGGCTTTCACCGGTGGCTTGCCTGGCTCCATGAAAATTTCGGTATCGGATTCCCATTCTCCGGCCAGCTGAGCGAGCCATAGATGCTCCTTGGTCGGCGGGGGCATTTCGGGTGTCTCGGCTGGCAGTGACTGGCAGGCGATGAGGGTCAGGATTGCGGTGATTGCGATGTTTTTCATAGTTTAGGGTTGGTTATTGTTCTTTGAGATTCAGTGATGCCGATTGGCCGGGATTGGCGGCGGTGACAGCGCCCAGTTTCGCGAGGCCTTTTTCAAACTGCGGGCCGCACATTTTTTCGCAATCCATGACGAGGCTGGCTGCCTTGGCCATGAAGTTATTCCGACCATACATGGCCCAGGTGACCGTGGTTTTATCGCCTGCGGGCTTGAAGATGAAATCGACCGTGCTGGTGCCTTGCATCGGCTTGATCCAGTCCATTTTGAAACGGACCAGTTCGCCGGGCTTGCTCTCGATGATGGTGCTCGAACCAGCTCCCGTTTCCTTACCCTCCCAGCTGCATTTGGCACCAACGCCCGAGTCAGGTCCGCTGTAGGTGTTTTTTGCGGCAGGATCGAGCTCGAGCCAGGGATTCCAAACGTTGAATTTGTGGTGGTCGTTCACATTATCGAAAAGCACGGCAGGTGTGGCGGCAAGGGTGGCGCTGCGCTCGACGCGGAAATCATTTGGCTGAAGTGCGACGACGATGAGGAGTATGACAATGAGAACGGCGAGGCCGATGAGTATTTTAATGATCATGGTGTGTGGTAATTGATTTTTCTAACAAGCGTGGCAAGCGGGTCGGCTTTCATAGCACCCCGTCATTCTATGAACGAATGAACTCTGTCTTTGAGGACACCGTTTTGCAATTTTCGTTTCGCGTGAAAAAATCAAAGATTAAGCGACGCCACGTTGGATTGCCCAATAGATCCCGGTGAGCGCGATCAGGGTTGAGGCCGGGCGGGCGATCATTTTAAAGCCCTCTTCACGTC
>JACMMB010000235.1 GCA_014379305.1 Akkermansiaceae bacterium | reverse complement strand
GTCGAATTCTCCGGCCCCTATCCGATTACCAATAACGAATTCAAGACCCTGAGTAAGCTGCGTCAAAAAGCAGAAGGGCAATCAAGAAGTTGAGGACATGATTTTTTCCTCCACCTGAATTAATCCCTTGCTTCCGCAGATACGGATTCTACCTTTCCAGAACCTCAGACGACTTCGTCTAAGGGAATTAAAACGGGCAAGTCGCCCAAATAACAAAACCAAACCCATAAATAATACAAAAATATGAAAATGAATCAAAATCACAGACGCGGTTTCACCTTGGTGGAACTACTCGTCGTTATCGTCATCATCGCCTCATTGGCGGGTCTTACCGCCCCCATGGTGATTCGCCAGCGGAAAAAAGCCGACCAAACCGAAGCAGTGAACAATTCCCGCCAAGTCGGACTCGCCATGTTCGAGTTCGAAACTGAATATGGAAGATTCCCCGATTCCACAACGGTATCGCAGATTACTGATGCTGGACTTGGGACCGGGTTGACGATGACAGGCACAGACGCCAACGCTTATTTCCGGCAGCTCATTGGAGCCGGGTTTACTCAATCAGAAACGATGTTTTATGTCAAAACACCCCAAACTAGTAAACCGGATGGTAACATCAACGGTGCTGCAGCACTTGCTGCTGGAGAAGTCGGCTTCGGCTATATTCTGCGCAACAACGTTGGTTTGAGTACGGCCGGTAATCCTGCCCGGCCATACGTAGTTACTCCTTTGGCGGCAAGCGGCACTGATACCTTCAATCCTGACCCTTTTGATGGAAAAGCTGTCGTGCTCCGTATCGATAACAGTGCTACCTCGTTGCAGATCAATCCTACTTCCAGGCAGGTTACACTATCTCCGGGCAACACTCTTCTCAGTACCGGAGTTAACACAGTCTGGGGTGACACAGGAGGCACACCTGCCATTTCCAGACCTATTCCGCGTTCTTAATTAATCGGGTGTCGTATTCAACCGGACGGTTTCCAAACCGTCCGGTTTTTTTTGTTTGCGAGACCTGCTTTTGTCGACGAAGCACTGGCAGCCACTCCGAAAATGTCAGAACACAAAGTCTCCCAGGCGTTCATGCCCTATCCGGTCTCCACCCTGAGTCCGAAAATCATCCCGAACGATCTCAGCTCCTTCAAATCCCGTGGCATTTCCGAAGTCGAACGCGAGCTCCAGCAGAAACTCACTGAAATCCGCGAAAGCTATTTGGCGGCGATCGATCATTTCAATTGGAACAAACTCATTTACGAAGCTGATATAAATTTCGAGCCAATCGTCGGTGAAACCTACCATTTATATGAAGTCAGGGGCCGCAAACTGCTTTCCATGATCGACCCGGATCAATGGAGCCAAAAGCATCTCGCTACCGTCCGCCTTAATGTGGACAAGCAATGGAAACTTGAGCGGACCTCTGACGAAATTGATTCGCGCGGCCTGTTTCAATCAACCTGACTGCGGAAGATACGAATAACCTTTATTCGGTTTCCATCGTTTTCACCATCTCGATCCGCACCGGTGACTCTGTAGTCAAGTGGATGTCACGCTGCGGAAACGGAACGCCGATTTTCTCTTCTGTGAGGCACTTTTCAATTATGATTCGCAGGTCGCTATCGACGATCAGACCATTGGTGCGGTCGTTCAGCTCGATCCAAAAGTAGAGCACGAAATCGAGGGAATTCTCACCGAACTTCGCAAAGGTAGCGTACGGCGGGGGATCCTTGAGAACCAGTCCGTGACGATCGGCGGCAGCGGATAGAATTTCGATGACTTTATCGGTAGGGGAACCGTATGACACGCCGAGGTTGATTTCACGACGGAGAAAGCGTGAGTTCAGGGTCCAGTTGACAACCCGGTTTTCGATAAACAGGGAATTGGGGATAAGGCTCTCAACCCCGTTGAAACCACGCACGATTGATGAGCGGGTATTGATCTCGGTCACCACTCCCATGGTGTCATCGACCTCGATAATATCCCCGACACGGACCTTCCTTTCAAAAAGCAGGATGATGCCGCTGATGAAATTCTTGATGATGGTCTGGGTCCCGAAACCAAGGCCGATGGCAAGCGCTCCCGCGAGAAAAGCGAAAATGGTAAGCGGGATACTAAGCCAACTCAGAGTCGCCAGGGCGAGCAGCAAGGCAACCACCAGCATCAGCCAGTTCCGCAGGGTTTTGGCCTGGTTTTCCCCAATGACTTTGCGGTGCACCAGAACCCGCTGGAAGCGACGGCTGATCCGTGCGGCGATCAGGTAAGCGGTAATGAAAACAATGATCGCAAGGAGTATGGCACCGAGGGTGACAAAATGAGTTTGGACTTCCCTCTTCCCATCGAATTCTATGGTTTTCTCATATTTGGTGACGGGGATGTGCCAGATTCGTTCAATGGCCTCCCAGCCGCGCTTCGCGCTTTGTTTGACGCCCGCATACCATCCGGTTTCTTGCTTGATCGTATGGTCTTCGATCCAGCGGCTGAGGGTGTTGCGCTGGTTGGTAATGCTTTGTGAAGCGCGCTGGATCAGTGCCTGCTTCTCCCAAAGCACCGCCCCTAATCCGTTGAGCGGAACAAGCTTCGGGTCATTTGCAGAAAGCATCGCAGTCTGGGACTGGTGCTTGGCAAGGTCCGCCGCAACAGAGCTCAGTTCATTTTTGGCAACCACTTCCCATGTATTCAGCCGTTGATTGAGAGCGATCAGGCTGGAGAGAGCCTCATTGCGTTCGGAAAAATTTTCAGCCTTCATCAAGGCCCGCCGATGTTCGTATGCCTCCGGGACAAAGGCCTCTATCTGATCGTATGATTCCAAGGAATCCACCATCATCTGCAGGGCTTCCATGCTGGCATCAATGGATTTTAATTGGAGTTCGGCAAGCTCGATGGCATCCGAATCTGTAGGCACGGCGGCACGGATTATTTCAAGATCCGCGGCAAGTTTTGAGCGGGCTTCAAGGGCGCTGCTCTGACGTTTGCGAATCGCACTGACTTCCTCTCGGAGGCCGGCTTGGCGATCCAGCGAGGCTTTTTTAATTTTTTCCAGATCCTCATTATCGAAAACGGTGTTTTTGCGCGCCTCCGTAATTTGTTTAGAAAGCAAATCCAGTTCGATCTCCGCTGCTTTCTCAAGATCCTCGTGAGAGGCGATGTTTTGTTGGAGCGCGCTAGCTCTTATAAACAGATTGCGTTGTTTGAAGCGGGCAGTCCCAAGTCTCCAAAAAGTGGCTTGATTGTCAGTCGCCGGCGGAGTCGTCGCCTGATTGACATTCTCCTCCCCGGCTTTGTATTCGGCGAAAAGAAGATCAAGCGTGTCTTTGAACACACCTAGGGATGACCGGTAGGATGCGGCCTTTTCTTCGACGGCTTGCCTGCGGTTCTGCAGTTGGTCCACAAGCAATACGGAATATGGGCCGGGCGTATCAAAGCCTTTCCATCCGTCTTTCTCGATGCGTATCCGGGCGAGTTCGTCGGCGGCCGTTTTTACGCCGTCAAGAATGATAAGGTGGCGGGTAATTGCGAGTTGGGTTTGCTCAAGGTGCCGGCGACGGGTAGACAAATCGGCGGCGGTGATGCCATCGGGTAGTCCAGCTCCAGTAGTGATTTTTTGGAGATCCAGAAGCGCGGCTTTGGTTTCCGATTCCCAGACTTTGAGTTGGGTGCGGATATCCGGCCCCGCGTTTTCGGCTGGCTTCGTTCTGTCATTTTCAAAAAGCTCGGGAAGCTGTGCCTGGACAGGGAGCGCCAGGATCACGACAACGCTGAGAAGTTTAAACATCGCCGCGTTCATCTTTTTCCAGTTGAATCCTGTCATCGAGATTGCGGGCCCTGACCCGGTGATTTCGCTTATGCCAGCGCTCGACAGCCATCTGCCGCTTCTTCGCACGCTTGTGGAGGACGGAAATTTCATTTTCAAGATTCAGGAAGGATTCGTAACGGGCGGGATCGAGTCCGCCGCTTTGGACGGCCTCGCGGATCGCGCATCCGGTGTCGCTACCGTGAGCGCAGTCTGCGAATTTGCAATCATTGGCGAGATTGGCGACATCCTCAAAGCTGCCACGCAGCGTGGACTCGTCGGTCCACATCTGAATCTCGCGCATGCCGGGATTATCGATCAACATGCCGCCGCCAGGAATTGGAACCAACTCGCGGGTGGTGGTCGTGTGGCGGCCCTTGCCGGTAATTTCGTTGACTTCGTTCGTCCATTGCCATTCCTCGCCATAAAGCTGATTGACGAGCGTGGATTTCCCCACCCCGCTGGAACCTACGATGCACATCGTAATTCCGTGGGCGAGGTGGGATTTGATCGCCTTGAGGCCTTCGCCTTTGAGGGCGGAGGTGATGTGAACGGTGGCCTCAGGCGAGAGCGCGGAGATTTCCTCCTTGGCTTGCCTGAGTTCTTTTTTCGTGAACAGATCGGACTTGTTGAGCAGGACGACAGCCTTTGCCCCGCTGCGATGGATGAGAGCGAAATAGCGTTCCATGCGCCGCGTATTGAAATCGGATCCGGCATCGGTAACCACCGTGACAATATCAATATTGGTGCCGATGACCTGTGCCTGGCTGCTGTTGCCTGGCATTTTACGGGAAAAAATCGAGCGCCGCGGAAGTTGGGCGCGGATCACATGAGCTTGGTTTTCATTTCCCAATTCGATGGCCACCCAATCCCCGACTGCAGGCAGATCCGAATCCATTCCGGCGGCGTTCCAAAGCCGGCCACAAAGAATGGTATCGATCTCTTCGCCATCACCCAGAAACGCGGAGAAATTGATCGGCGTCTCGCGGATCAGGCGGGCGGGCACCCAGCCTTTTTCGCGGTAGGGCGCACAGGCGGTTTCGAGTTCCGGAGTCCAGCCGAGTTCTTGCAGGGTCATTCGTTAGAGGACATTATTTGATGTGCTTGGGGTTTTCGAGAACTTAGCGATCACATATCAATAAAAAAAACGCTCACCAAATACCCAACTGCTGCAGCTGCCGTTCCGCTATTTCCGCCCAACCCCTGTTCGCGGCAGGAGAAGCGGGCGATGGATGTAAGATCTTCGCCACGCGGGCCTGTACCCCCAGCGCATCCTGCGCCTGCATCATCTGCTTTTCCGCATACGCACCCACGCCGATCAGGTGTTCCGGCTCCAGCAATTCGATCACCCGCCGCAGGTGCTTTTGGCAAGCCGCGTCCACAGCCATCATCTCAACCACTCGAACTTTGTCGGGAGTCAGGTTCGCGCCGCTAGCCTTCATCCAAATCAGCGGACAGAAATTCATCACCAGATGGTCTTCAAAAAAATCCTCCGCCTTTGGAAATTTTGCGGAAAACAGCCCCCAGAGCCGCCGCCCGCTGACCTCTGATTTTGGACAATCCAT
>JACMMB010000234.1 GCA_014379305.1 Akkermansiaceae bacterium | reverse complement strand
TGAAAACCGCATTCCACTTTGGTCACATTGGGCAACCATCGCGACACTGGTTTTGCTATTGGGAATGTTCTGGATCGGGAGAAAGCTCAACGGAGCTTTTTAGGTGGGGCAGTCAAATTGGATGCCAGGCATTGCATTCCGCATGTAAAATTGGGGGGTCTGTGTCCAATTGGTAAATCTGTGTATCGCACAATGCCTTCATCTTGAGTCATTAAGTGGATCACATGAGTGATTTCGCTGTGGGATCGGATCCTGCTAGATCGGTTTAGACCATCCTAAACAATATTATGAAAACAACACTGCAATTATTGGCTGCCACAGTAGGAATTCTCGCAATCGCAAGCTGCACTACCGTGATTGATCCAGACAATGGACCGAGCGCGACTCAGAACACAACGACTACCACCACGTCCGATAGTCCATATGTTTTGGGAGAGCGCACCACCACCCAAAAGAGGACCACCACGACCTATAACTAAATCATAGCATGCGAAAAAACCGAAGGGTATCTATCCTTCGGTTTTTTATGTGCTTGTATATTCAATACAAGTTAGGTATCAATGTCACTGACATGAACAAAATAATCATTTTCATCATATTCTTGGGAGGAGTGTCCGCACTCACCAACTGCTCTGACTTGGGTGGAATCAATAATTCCACAAGTGTCATGGGAAGTCCGCGTGAAACCCATATTCCCGTGCAAATGAACCATATGGGTAATTGAAGTATATCTCTCACTTCCCATAATTAGAATTTTTTGCTCAGGCACTTGGAGTTCGGATCGCCGAATCTCCATGGCAGGTCCATATCTTTCGATATGCCGATGCGCGGGCCGGCCACGATTTCATCGAGAGCATCACCCAAGCGAATGCCGCAGCCTTCCATGGTCATAAAATTCATTCCGTGCGCACCGCCATCGATCCCAAGAGCTTGGGTAAGCCGGCCCGGTCCTGCTGCGATAAGGCGATCCTTTTGATTGCCTCTTCTTGTGCGCATCACATCGATCCCTTGTCCAGGTTCCAAGGCGCGGATCAGGACGAAGCCGTGCCCGTCTCCGCCCTTCACCAGAATATTGAACAGCCAATGGACACCATAATTTAAATACACATATGCATCTCCAGCCTGGTGGGTCTCTATATACTTCCGCGCTGTGGCTCGGTGCCAGGTGTGGCAAGCCTCGTCTCCCAGGGCATGATAGGCCTCCGTCTCGACAATCCTACCCTCGCAGCCATTCCAGCGAAAGTGACAGCCGATCAGGCCCTTCGCGCAGGTCACTGGATCTGTTTTGAAAAATTCCGCGTCCAGCCACTGCATATCCGTTCAATAAGCCGGATCGCCGTTTTGACAAAATCAAACCTCTCGGATGGCTTCATCCAGAAATCCTGGTCTTTTCCACATTCCCGCCTTGCCACCCGGAACAAAACCAGCCATAGCCCCGCCCCTAAAGCCACTGAACGTCCTTTCCAATGTCACTTAATATCCGAAATCTCGCCATCATCGCCCACGTTGACCATGGCAAAACCACCCTTGTCGACCAACTCCTCCAAGCCGGCGGAACCTATCGCGATAACCAGGCGCAGACGGAGCGCGCAATGGATTCCATGGATCTTGAGCGGGAAAAGGGCATCACCATCAAGGCGAAAAACACCGCCATCCATTGGGAAGGCAACACGATCAATATCGTTGATACCCCGGGCCACGCCGACTTCGGCGCAGAGGTCGAGCGGGTGATGAAAATGGTCGATGGCGTGCTCTTGGTCGTCGATGCTTCCGGCGGTCCTCAAGCCCAGACCCGATTCGTTCTCCGCAAAGCCCTCGCCGAAGGGCTCAAGCCCATCGTCGTCATCAACAAGATCGACCGCCCGCTTTCTGACGCGATGAAAGTCCACGATCAGGTTCTTGAGCTTTTTCTCGATCTCGATGCGACCGAAGACCAGTTCAATGCCCCGTTCGTTTATGGATCCGCGCGCGATGGATACTTTATGGATCATCCGGATGATGAGCGCGTTGACTGCATCCCGCTACTGCGAAAAATTGTCGATTGCATCCCAGAACCGGCTGCCGACCCTGCCGCTCCTTTCCTCATGCTCGTTTCCAATATCGAGTGGGACAGCTTTGTCGGCCGCGTTGCTGTCGGCAAAGTCCTTGGTGGTTCGGTCAAAAAAGGCGATACCATCTGGCTTCATCGCAAGGATGGCACCAAGCAGCAGTCGAAAGTGATGAAAACCTTCACCTACTCCGGCCTTGCAACAGCAGACTCCGAAGGTTGCGGCGCTGGCGGTATCGTCGGAATTGCCGCAGGGATCGAAGGCATCGACATCGGCGAAACCATCGCGGCCTCGGCGGATCAAGCCGCGCTGCCTTTCGTGGAAATCGATCCGCCAACCGTTTCCATGGAGTTTTCCATCAACGACGGCCCGCTTGCCGGGAAAGAAGGCAAGCACGTCACTTCCCGCGCCATTCGCGAGCGCCTGATGCATGAGTTGAAAACCAACGTTTCGCTCCAAGTCGAGGATACCGACCAAGCGGGGATTTTCAATGTCTCCGCCCGTGGGGCCATGCAGATTGCCGTTCTCGTCGAGACGATGCGCCGCGAGGGCTTCGAGGTCTGCGTTTCCCGCCCGACTGTGATTTATCGCCGTGACGAAGGCGGGAAACTCCTTGAGCCATACGAGACTCTCTACATTGAGGCACCCGGCGAATACACCCAGGGAGTCCTCAAAGCTCTCATCAACCGGAAAGGCCAGATGGAAAACATGGATACCGAACCGTCCGGACGCACATTTGTCCAAGCCGTAATCCCCACGCGCGGTCTCATCGGTTTTGAAACCGAAATCGTCAACCTCACTTCCGGTCATGGCATCATGTCCCACCTTTTCAAGGAATACGGAGAACACGCTGGCGAAATCGTCACCCGGACCACCGGCACCCTCGTTTCCATGGAAGCCGGCACCGCCACCACCTACTCTCTCCAGGCGCTTGAAGACCGTGGCATTCTATTTGTCGGTGCCAACGACGCCATCTACGGCGGCATGTTGGTCGGTGAAAATCCTCGCGTCGGCGACATGCCGGTCAACCCGGTGAAAGAGAAGCACCTCGACAACATGCGCTCTTCCGGCAAGGACAAAACATCGAAGCTTTCGCCACCGGTTCGTTTCTCCCTTGAGCGCGCGATCGAATATATCGATGCCGATGAACTCGTTGAAGCGACACCGCTAAACATCCGCCTGCGCAAACGGATCCTGGATGCCAACGCCCGCAAACGCGCCGCGAAAAGTGTAAGCGGCGAGGATCGCTCGAACCGTGGTTAATGCCACAGCGGCATTTCTGTCGCTGCGCGGTTCCATTTGGATGGTAAAGACGGGTGTTCGATGTTGAATTCCTCCACCCAACTTATCCGTATCTCGGAAGCCTTTTCCGGATACCTGGCGGAAATCCTGGATCTTCTGGGTGCGACGAACATCAAGCGGCTCGGCACGGAATATTTCCTTATCCAAGTCGCAGATCCCGATTTGATCTGCAATTCATCCGCAGCCAGATTCATCCGTTGGCACATTCCGGTTGAGCATAGCTGGCCGTGCAACCCGGAGAATATGGACAGCTTCATCGAAAAAGCCGCGCAGACCCTGTTCCTGAAATTCGCGGGCAGAAACCCGCAGACCATCCTCATCGGCCAGCTCGACCCAAGCTCCACCAAGCGTTATTACAAGGCACTTGCCTCCAATCTCCGCGGCCGCAGTTTGCAGGTTTTCAGCCTCCCGGAACGGGCACCCAAAACAGCCGAGGACCAGAATTCCTCCAAGCAAACCCTGTTCTGCCTCCTCGGAAAAGACGGCCTCTTCTGTGGGATGGCAAGTCCGAAGGAAGCCAACGGTTTCTACCCGGGCGGGACAAAATATATCAGTCAGAACGCCGAGGACACGATCAGCCGCGCAGGCGCGAAAATCGCCGAGGCGCTGCACTACCTCGGTCTATTTCGTCCCGCTCTGCCGGAAAATTCCCATTGGCTTGAATTGGGAGCCAGCCCCGGCGGCATGACGTCCGAGCTCCTCAAGCGCGGTTACGAAGTCACCGCCATCGACCGCGCGCCCCTTGATACCAGACTCGACCACGTAAAAAATCTTCATTTTATCCGCGCCGATATCGCGGAGTTCATCCCCCCGCGTGGAGCGCGCTTCGATGCGATTGTCTCGGACATGAATGGCCCCCCGCGGCAGGCTATCAGCCATGTTACGCGACTGAACGATTTCCTGAAGCCCGGCAGTATCGCCATTTTCACGCTCAAAACCACCGGTGCTGAAACCATTTCACATATTGATGCATTGGAAACCGATGTCCTTGCCGAAGCGGAAAGAGGTGGCCTCAGATCTCTCGCCAGAACCCACCTCACCTACAACCGCCAGGAATTCACATTGTTCCTCGAGAAGGCCGCAGGTTGACATAATTTCATTTGATAGTATGTTTCCCATCAAATGAAAACCGCAACCAATCCGCGAATTGTCAGCCTTTACCTGAAAGGTGGCAAAGCCGATCTGCCAACCACCACAAAACTCATTGCCCAACTCAGTGCGGGTTTGCCAATTGCAGAACTGCGGAAGCTAGCCGTCGCATTGAAAATGAACATTGAGAAATTGGCGGTATTGCTCGGAATATCCCCGGCTACGCTTCATCGCCGCGTAAAACAGGGGAAGCTGGATGCCAGGGAATCGGAGCGTCTGGTGCGCTATGCCCGCCTCCTGGGCATCGCAAATGATGTTTTCGAATCCCAGGATGCAGGGCGCGCTTGGCTCGCCGCGCCCCAGTTCGGACTGGGCGGACAGATGCCTTTGGAATACGCCCGCACCGAAGTCGGGGCACGCGAAGTCGAGTCGCTGCTGGGCCGAATTGAACACAGTGTTTTTTCCTGACCATGATTTCATGGCGTATAGCGAAAGCAAAATACGCTGCCGAAGTCATGTCAGGCCATGGCGCGGAGAAATATGGCGGGCGCTGGAATTCTTCCGGCAGACCTGTGGTTTATACGAGTTGTCACCAATCACTGGCCGCTTTGGAAACCCTCGTTCATCTGAATCCACCCGTCGCGCTGGATTATGTGATCGTCCGGCTTGAATTCCACGACTCGATGATCAATGTGATTCAGAATTCCGACCTTCCGAAAAACTGGCGTTCAGAGCCTCCCCCACCTGCCTGCCAGTCCATCGGAAACACCTGGATCAAAGAATCCCGTCATGCGGTATTGGCAATTCCAAGCATTATCATTCCCGATGAAATCAATTACCTAATCAATCCCCGACACCCGGACTTTGGTAAAATCAAAGTCAGCAAACCGAAGCCATTCAATTTCGACCGTCGGCTGATATGAATCGCTGATTTCAGCATATTGACGGCTAAAACTTTCTCAATCCTTGCGCACCCAGATGTTTGCGAAGTCGATGGCCTGGCCATGATGCTGGAGGCCGATAGGGCCTTCTTCCGGGATTTCGTCAAGGGTTGCGTTTTCAATAACGACCTCGCTATTCAAGGAAACAGTGACCTGCTTGCATTTTACTGAAATCATCATGCGGTTCCATTCGCCTACGGCCCTGTCAGCCTTGCGTTTTGGAGTCACGGCTTCCTTGGTTTCGGGGCTTTGATCCGGATCGGTGCGGTATCCATAAATCTCTCCGGATCCCACCGTCCAGTTCCACAGGTTCACCTGGCTCTTGGTGTTTCCACGCAGGTAAATCCCGCTATCGAGTTCCTCAATCTCCACCAACTCCCTGGCTCCATCGGGACCCGGCTTTTCACTGCCATCGGCAAGAATTACGGGCTGCATTTTCTTTTCTCCTTTCCCACTCCAGCGCCAATCGAAGACCATGGTGAAATCCTTGAAATTTTCCTCACTCCAAAGATCGTTGGTCGTGCCTTTTTCGCCCGTGTGTTTAAGAATGCCATTCGCGACATACCAGTTATCTGTTTTCCCCGACACGTATTTCCAGTTGTCGAGTGACTGGCCGTCAAAGAGCGGTTTGAAACCCGCCTTGGTCACCCCTTCGATGTTCGCAGTCGGAGCAATTTCGATGATGTTTATATTGCGGAAAGAGACCTTGTCCCCGTGCCCGAGGAAAGCAATCTGGCCCGAGCGCCGTTTCAATCCTTCATGATCAGGGTGCAGTTTGCCCAGCTCATCGAGATTCGTATCGAGTATGATTTTCCCATTGACCTCCACGACCAGCTTGGCACCCACAACAGTAACCCGCTGGTTATTCCATTCGCCAACCGGTTTCAGGGCGGCCTTTTTCGCAGCGGCAAGGCTGTAGAGCGAGCCTTGATACTGGTGGGCTTCAAGGCCTTTCCACTTTGCCGCCGAATCATCGAGAATCTGGATTTCCATGCCCGTGGAAGAGGCGTCGCCATGACCGGGATAATGAATGCCGAGACCGTTGTTGGCACCGGGAGTCAGGAGAAAATCGAAATCGAGGATGTAACTGGCGAAGACCGCATCCGTAGTTAGAATTTTTCCCTCCGGAGTGCAGACCAGGATATCTTTCTCCACCTTATAGCCATCGCCGCTCCAGCCACTGAGATTGCGGCCATTGAACAGTAGCCGGAATTTCGCTTTTTGGTCGGCATGGCAGAGGCTCGCGAGGGCTATGAAGCAGAGCAGTAACGGGGTTTTCATGCTTTGATTATGTCAAGGATCCACGCTTTGCCCAGCTTGGAAACTGGCATAAAAAAACCCGCCTATCAGAAGGCGGGGTCACGTTTGGATGTGATTTACGCGAGAGCAAGGAGTTTCGCCTTAAGCTGATCCTTCGTGACATTTGCTCCTACGATCTGGTCTTTCACTTCGCCGTTTTTGAAGAATAAAAGCAGCGGGATTGATTTTACGTTGTATTTGACCGCCAGCTCGCGCGCTTCATCGACATTAACCTTGGCGATTTTGGCTTGGCCTTCGATTTCAGCGGAAAGTTGATCAAGGATCGGACCAATCATCTTGCAGGGACCACACCATTCAGCCCAAAAATCAACGAGAACGGGTTGATCGGAATCGATGACTTCGGATTGAAAATTTGCTTCGGTTACGTTATTGGCCATGACGGCAATCTGAAACGCGCAAAGGCATCCGTCAAGGGTAGGACGCGAAATAACCGTTGACCAAAAGCGGGCGCGGAAGACAGTCCCGATGATGCCTTACTGCGGCAGGCTTGAACCCGCATAGGCGAGATATAGAACGCCGAGTGCCAGTAAAATATTGATGATTCCAATTACCAT
>JACMMB010000233.1 GCA_014379305.1 Akkermansiaceae bacterium | reverse complement strand
CCGGCCTGTCAGCTGAACAGCAGGCCGAACTTAAAGCCGCCTCCGACGAAGGCACCGCTCCTTTCCGTGCCCGTCTCGAAGTCGTCCGAACACAATCTGACGAACTTACCCCCCAATACGCCACCCTCCAGACAGAACTCTCCTTCTGGCAATCCGAATTCGAAAAGGAACTCAATGGCCAGCGCTCCGGCCTGGTCGGGGAGGGTCCCCGCGCCCGATCAATCCGCTCCGATCAGCTTGAACCACGCCGGGAGGAAACAAAGCGCCTCGGCGCACTTCTCGAACACCTCACTACGGAGAAAGCCTCTCTGCAAACCCAATCCCGCCAAGCAGAGGCCGCAGCCATCGCCCTTTTTGAAACGAAACTCGCGGAAATCGCACTCGCCAACAAGGCTGAAACTGACCGCGTTGCGATCCTCAAACAGAAAGTCGAAAATGACCAGGCCGGACAATTCGTGACCCAGCAAAATGCCCTGCGCGAAACCATCAAGCTCCAGATCGATTCGCGCCTGGTTGAGCTCAACCGCACCCAAGACGAACTGGCAGCCATCGGCAAAGAGGAGTCCAACCGTCTCGCCGCCCTACGCGCCGAACCTCGCCGGGATATTCTAACCCAGACTCTGGCACTACACCGCCTGTTTGAAGCGGGGAACGAGGGCGGAAAGTTCGCTTTTTATACCTATATTGTCCTCACGATGCTCTTCATGCTCGTCGATACCATCCCGCTCATCGTCAAATTCTTCACCAAACCCGGACCTTACGACACGCTCGTGGACCGCGATGAAATCACCTACGATTCCGAGCACCGCGCCTTCCGCCAAACACGCTCCCGCTACATGGATCAGCTGACTTCCGGAAACCTCATCGCCGTCACTCGCAACCAAAACCTGGAGCACGCTCTTGTGGATGGGGTGGAACATACTCGCGCGGCCCGTGAATTCCTTGATTCCCTAATCGAAATGGAACGATCTTTTGCCGAAAAAATGCGGATGGAAGAGGAAACCATCGGGCATCAGCAAACCGACAAACGTGTGGCATTGGAAGCCATCAAAAAACGGTTTTATGAGGATCTCCACCACCGTATGGAGCTATTTTTCACGACACGTCATGCCTGACCCATGTTGCTTTTGATTAGGAAACCGAATCACCGTCGATCAGGTCTACCTGCCGCCACCGCCATTACCATTTCCGGTTCCGCTACCACCGCCATTACCATTTCCACCACCTTCATCAGGCGACTCGGATCTTTTATCAGAGGATCCCGGTAAAATTGTCCGTATGTCCTGATTGATCCCGTTTTTACTTCTTACTCCGGGACCCTGAACGATTATTCCACCGGGTAGCAATTCCCCATTACGTCTCTGCGCCAGCTGCCTCGCTACAGTATCGTCAATCAATTGCTCCGCTTCATCATCGAGATTACCAAAGGTTTTTTTGTCCGTCAGCTTGGAGGACTTCATCATTTTCTTGATATTGATCACCACGGTAGGAGGAAAATCCTCGGCATCAGGATGCATCACCAACATCTCACCGGCTGGAACTTCAACGGTCTTGCCCTTTTTATTTTTCAACTTCGCTTTCCCTTCAAAGGTCACGAATTTGATTAACACCCCGGGGCTGAATTCCATCATCGTCGTCGTTCCTGTGATGGCCGCCGTCACCGTTGAAGTCCGGATTGTTGCACCGCCGGCATTTTTCGGCACCTGCAACAAAAACGAACCCTGTCCGATTTCCATATCGCGTGATCCGGAACTGAAACGGAACACCGAGTTAGCTCCAATCCGCGTCACCGTCCTGTCCTGAAATGTCAGCTCCGCACGCGAGCCGCGTCCCGTCAATAAGGTAGAAGAAACACCCAGCCGCTGACCCTCGCTGGCTGAAATCGCCTCGGAAGATTTTTCACTAACGCGGACATCGTTAATCTTCCTGGTTAGCTCCGCAGATTTCAAAGGTGCGGCGGAAGCGTTTCCCTGTGCTGTCAGACAAATCCCAATACAAATCCATTTATGCATAATATTCCTTTGTTATGAAAAGTTAAAATACCCATTGCATTCCGAAGCCGATTCCTCCAGTCCACGACTCGTAATCATTAAGGCCAAAGACAGAATTCGAATCATTCCGGTCATAGAAAACGGAAGCGTTGGCGCGAAAATTTTGATTAAATTGCCATATCAATTCCAATCCCATTCCATAGAACAAATCCTCGCGGTTGAGCTGATCAAAGTCAAAATACGCCGACCGCAAGCTGGCCACCGTGTATAGGGTATCCGTGATCGAGTATTTATAAGTAACATCGATAGCCAGCTCGTTCCGCTCCAGCACATCCGGCCTTGCTGTCCACTCATACGCACCGCTTGCGCTTGCCGCGAACTGGTGCCTCGGCGCCTCCCATAACACTTTTTGCAGCCCCGCCCTGACCCGCTGTGCATTGTAATCCCCATCCCCCAGCGATCCCGTTGTCAGCCTCTGAAATTCATATCTAACAAAGACAATGGTATCATCAAGGTCAGGCAAAATATGATACATTCCCAGCCGGGTATTGAGATTCTCGTAATCCGTCGCCGAAGAATCGTCAAATCTCAGAATATCCGTCCCCAACCCGATATCGCCGAACCATCCTGCGATCAGATGCGGACGCCACGATAATGACATTCTCGATGAGGAAGCCCACGCCGGGTCATCCGTGTTCACATTCCCGCTGGGCGCATTGTCCGTGTGGAAAACCGTCGTCCTTGAATCAAAAATCACCGGTGCCACCTCGGGATGCCGCACCAGAATCTCCTGCACTCCAAAGTCGGAATCAGCCGGGGAATATGGAGCTTGGTCGATGGCCGAACTTTCTATTTCCTGCTCCTCATCCGAATATGCCGGATACTCTCCTCCCATGCCAAAGAACCGTTGCACTGGAGTTAGCACATCGGCATTCACAGCCAACGGGCTAATAAGGAAAAACAAAACTAAATACTTTTGCATAAACTGTGTGATTGCTGAGTTATGTGAAAACTAGGTAACTCATTATATGAGCGCAAGAACCAAGAATAAAAAACCCCGCAGTCTTTCCGCGCTTTTGGCTTTGGGCGGCGGCCTTGTGATCGCACTCACTGCCTTCCTGCCTGTCGTCTCGGAAGGTCTTCTTTCAATTGATCGTGGGCTCGGCGATGATGTGCTCTTCAAATCCGGCCCTATTCCAAGAAACGATCTCGTCTTCCTGGGAATCGATGAAGACAGCCTGACCCTGCAAGGACTAGATCCCGACCTGATTTCGAATAATGAAACGCTCTCACTTATGTCCCCGCGATTCCCTTGGGATCGCCGTGTCTACGCGAACGCCATCGATAAACTTCTCACCGCCGGAGCGCGACTCGTTGTCCTTGATCTGGTTCTTGCGGAAAAATCCGACCCTGAAGCCGATCAGGCTCTCGCCGATGTCATCGGACGTTACTCCGATAGAATTATTCTAGCCTCCGCCTTCGCCCCTTTATCAGTCGATGGAGACGGCTTCATGCTTGTAGAACCCTATTCAAAATTTCTCGAAGTCCAACCGCCCCCAAAATACGGATTTGTCAATTTCCGCCCGCATCCCCGGGACGGCCTGATTCGGGAAATCCATTATTCCAGGACTCTCAGCCAGGAAAATGACCAGCCGCCCATCTCCGGAGAATCCAGCTACAACTCCCTCGCGGGCGCCGTTCTTGAGACCTTGGGGAAATCCTATGGCAAACCCGGCTACGAACCCAGGTTCTCTGTTAAAAACGACAAAACCAAAGCCACTGAAATTTACCGCCCGATCTCCATCCGCAGCATTTTTCTCAATGACGATTGGGAGCGCCGCTACTCCTCTGGAAATTTCTTTAAAAACAAAATCATCATCATAGGTCCTGCTTCAGCGCGTTTTCAAGATACTCACCAGACTCCTGTTGGACAGCTCATGGGTCCTCAACTTCACTTGCAGGCCATTGCCAGTGGTATCCGGCAGACCTTCGTGACCCGCCCCAACAGCGAGTGGCGCGGAAGCATTTTCTGGTCCGCAATGATCGGTACCATCGCTGCCGCTGCACTCATTTATCTAGTCAATCGCCCCATCATTACCCTCGCCTGTGGCGGCATCGCCATCGCCCTGGCATACCTGGCGGCTTTCGCCATTGCCCATTGGTTTTCCACGTGGATCGGACCCACTCCTTTCGCCCTCTCTTTCGCCCTCGGCACCGTTTCCGGCCAAACCTTCGATTTGATTCGTGAGCGTCTTGAGCGATCCCGCCTGCACCATCAGT
>JACMMB010000232.1 GCA_014379305.1 Akkermansiaceae bacterium | reverse complement strand
TTTCCGAGTTCCTCCATGAGATTGTGCCGGGTATGGATGCGGCCCGCTGTATCGCAGATCAGGAAATCGACTCCGTCGGCAATGGCTTCTTTGTGAGCCTTGAAACAGACGGACGAGGGATCGGCATTCGCCACACCGGCGATGACGGGAAGATCGAGACGCTCTCCCCAACGCTCAAGCTGGGCCACGGCGGCGGCGCGGAAGGTATCGGCGGCGGCGAGCCTGACGCTGTAGTTGCGGTTTTTCAACCACAGGCCGAGCTTGGCGGTGGAGGTGGTTTTGCCAGTGCCATTGACGCCAACGATGAGAATGACGGTCGGCTTGCCATCGGTGCGCGGGGCGGGAGCGGGGGTGTCTTCAGGGAGGATATCGCTCAAGCGCTTGCGGGTGACTTCGATCACATCGTTTGCGGAGATTTCCCGGCCCAGATCGTACAATTCATCTACGATGCCCGTGCTGAGCTTGGCGCCAAGGTCGGAGGCAATGAGGTTTGCCTCAAGTTCATCCCAGTCGATTTCGGCCTGGTTGGCAATTTTGTTGAAGAGTGATTTGAAGAAGCCCGCCATTGCGGGGCGAGGCTAATCAGCGAAGGGACGGGGTCAATTGAAGATTGATGAAGGGCAATGGGGCGGACAAAATGGTGGAGTGCCGACTATTCGTGTAATGCCCGATATCCTAGCGAGCCAGGTCGCTGCCGGGGAAGTGGTGGAACGGCCTGCGAGCGTGGTTAAGGAATTGGTGGAAAACAGCCTGGATGCGGGTGCCAAATCGGTGCTGGTGGATATTGAAAGGGGAGGGGTGTGGCTGATCCGGGTCACCGATGATGGGTGCGGGATGACGCGGGAGGATGCGTTGCTTTCGCTGGAACGACACGCGACAAGCAAGCTTCGGACCTCGGCGGATCTGGCTACGATCCTGACCCTGGGTTTCCGGGGCGAGGCGGTTCCCAGCATCGCCAGTGTGGCGAAGTTCCGGATGATGACTCGGCAGGGGAGCTCGATGGTCGGTACGGAAATCATCGTCGATGGGGGAAAGGTAAGAGACGTCAGGGACTCGGGTGGAGCACCGGGAACGGTGATTGAGGCGCGCAATCTGTTTTTCAACATGCCGGCGCGGCGCAAATTCATGCGCACAGAGACGACTGAAGCCGCACAGGTGGAGCAGCAGATCCGTCTCCATGCCTTGGCGGCTCCGGGGGTGAGATTCCGTTTTCGTAAGGATGACCGCGTGGTGTTCGACCTGCCAAGCGTGGCGAGGAAGGTGGACCGGGTGCGGCAGTTGGTGGGAAATGAGATGGGCAGTGAGCTGGTGACGATGCCGGAACGGATTGGGCCGGGGATGAGGTTAAGCGGGTTTGTTTTGCCGGCGAAGCATGCACGCAAGGGCAGGCGTCATCAGTTTCTATTCGTAAACGGAAGGCCGATTGAGGATGCGGCGGTTTCAAAAGGTCTGGCGGAAGGTTTTCGCGGAAATTTGCAGGAAGGGCTGCATCCGGCGGCTTGGCTGTGGCTGGACATGGAAACGGGTTTGGTCGATGTGAATGTTCATCCAGCGAAACGGGAAGTCAGGTTTCATCGGCCTTTCGAGGTGCGGGACCTGATCGCGCAGGCAGTGGCGGAATGTTTACGACCGGTACATGCAAGCTCCACGCAGTTACAACGGCGGGAGCCTGCCGGGGAAGATCATGCAAACGCGACGGGTCCGGTTTTTCATCAGATTCAGCCGGAGTTGGTCATTGAAGCCGATGAAGAGCGCAACAGCCCTAACCATGGCTTTCGCTTGGTGGGAATGTTACAGGAGCGGTATGTGATCCTCGAAAGCGAGGGTGGCTTGGTGCTTTTCGATCCCAAGGCCGCGATGGAGCGGATTTTGTTCGAGAATTTGGCAAAGGAACGGGTGAGAGGCTTGGAGACTCAGCAGCAGCTGGTGCCGATTTTGATAGAACTCGAGGCGAGTGAGCTGGAGGTCCTGTTACGCGAGAAAATGTCGCTGATGGAGATTGGGATCGAGGTCGAGGCGTTTGGAGGAAACACGCTGCAGATTGTCAGCCTGCCGGCCCACATGCCTGTGGATGATCCCAAGGCTTACATAGATGATTTTCTGGAGGAGATGTTGCATGGACCGATTTCGGTTGGGAAATTCGCATTTGATCGTTTGGCGAGAATCTTGGCAAACAAAGCCGCTATGAGGATAACTCCGCGACTTTCCGAAGCACTGGGTTTGCTGGATAAACTTTTTCGCTGCGATCTGCCTTATTGTGCCGCGGATGGAAGGCCCACGATTACTGAATATAATCGCAAAGACATCGACAGGAGGTTTGGCCTGGGGAGAAGTTGAGAAGGGGGTCGAAATTATCAAAAAACCGTTTTCGGTTTCGTTCAAAATTAATAAAAAAGATTGAATAGCCTGATATTTTTGATTAATAAATATTCGATTTAAGGTGATATTTTTCATCATTGTAGTCCAAACTGAGGGCTTTTAAAGCTTAAAGCATGTCCTAGGTAAATATAACTTCCTGATTATAAATAAATTTAATGAGGACATTGAGAACCTGATTTTGTTCAAAATATTTTTAGAATAATCTTGATTCGTATGTCTAAAAATTTAAGATGTCCTCAACTTAAAGGCCTCTGTGGGTCTGATTGGTTCCTGAAAATGAAATTTGCGCTTCAAACCACTGGCATTTTCACTCTCCTGCTTACGGGGACAGGGATGGCGGCCCGTTTGACTGATCGGTTGGAATCCGCCCATGAGGATTTTCTTAAAGATCGCCGGGAAGCGCTATCGAGTTTATCCGATCCATTCGAGGTGCCCGCCGCTGCCCGGGTCGTGCTGGAAGATCCTTCGGAAAGTTTCCGCCGCGAGGCTGCTTGGAAGCGGAATGTGGTGACCACGGTATTTTGGATTGGGGAGCAACCGACGCTGAATAATCCGACTCCGAATGACATGAGTGCCTGGGATCGGAACTGGGAGGCGAACTTCGGCGGTTATGATGATCCGAACAGCCGGGATGGATACCTTCCAGGAAATTTTGTTCCGATGCTGAATCCTTTTTACATTGCCTTGCCCTATAACGATATCGGCAAGGATTTCCGTCACCGCCCGGAAGCTTCGGAAGTAATCCCGTGGTTTTGGGAGCGTTATCAGGGCGACGGCATTTCAGTCTGCAAGGGCCGTTGGATCGCTATCCACTTTGAAGGAAAAATTTGCTACGCCCAGTGGGAGGATGTTGGCCCGTTCGAGACGGATCACTACGAATATGTTTTCGGAAATGAGAATGCGCGGTCTAATCGGAATCAAGGTGCCGGACTCGATGTCAGCCCTTCGGTTCGTGATTTTCTCGGCATGAAAAGCGGCCAGCGGGTGGAATGGAAGTTCGTGGAGGACTACGAGGTTCCGAAGGGTCCATGGAAATTCTCAGTATCCAACGAAGCCGCCCCGGGTTTTCGGGAGCCGGCATTGCCCACCCGGTAAAAATTCACCCAAGACGACTGCTGTTAAACAACACCAAACTAAGAATAAACGAAGAAGAGAAATCGAAGTAAATTCATAGCATTTTTCCTGGAATCCCTTTGTCCCTAAAGAGTTTCCAGGTAGCCCGGATCGGGGTTCTGTCCCGAATTGGCATGGCCGAAGCGTTAGCCGCGCGAAATCCCTGCCCTTGCCCGCTCCGGGCTACCCGCTTCCCGACAAACGTCCCATTTGTCGAGATCCAAGCGGGGGAGTGTGAAACACCCACCCTTACAACCAGCCATGAAGACAATCAGCCACCTGGCTGCCGTGAAGGCAGTCGTTATCGCATCGTGCGCCCTCATCTCATCCCTTACTTGCTACGCCCAAGGAAACGGAAACGGCAACGGCAATAGCAATAATACAACACTAATTCCTTCCGTCCCAGGCGGATGGCTCACCGCATTTCCTACCGTGGTTCAGACAGGAACAAAACCAACCCTCACATGGTCGATCACCTATCCTTCGACGGTGACGAACTATGTGACCATCACCCAGCCGGGCACCATTACTACGACTGATCAACTGGACGTGGATATCAAGGTAATCGGCTCCGGAGTGACCACTGGCGGCTGCGCGGCCAGCAACGTGAACTGGGTGCCGGCACAGGCGATGGTGAGCGTGAATGGCGGCACTTTCATTAGTATCTTTTACGGAACAAACCCCCAGGTGAATCCCAATCTGCTTGTTTGGTCCAAGAGAGTGAACAAGAACACGGTGTTTCGATTCGGCGGTCGTTACTTTCAAAATGGAGCTTGGAGCACTACCTACACATCTTCGGGTGGCACCAACAACATACGCGTCCTGAAAAACGGCGAGTATCCGCCGACCGCTTACCCACTCAATACCTCTACTCACGTCAAGAGCTTCATGCAACCGTATCTCGATGGAGGCGGTCGCATCAAGATTGGCCCGTTGGATGTAATCGTCATGATGGAACTGACACAGTCCGACGCGAACATCAACAGCCCCTGCTATAACTTGCAGGACATTGTCCTTCTCATGACCTGCAAGCCGAAGGGCAACAACGGCCACGGCAACAATATTGACGGAGTCGATGTCTCCAACCCCGGCAACGGTCACGGTGGCCCCAACGGGCAGGTTGATCCGTCCGGAACGGTGGACGACGAGAGGAGATGAATCTTTGAAGAAACGAAACGACCATGAAACCGATATTCCTAACTCTCCTTATCCTTGTGTTTCCTCTCGATGCGGAAGTCCCGCGCAACGGTGTCGTTTTCCGCGATGCCGCGACGAACGAAAAGCTCATGGAGGAATACCGCAAGGTGAGGCTCGTCGATCCGATGAAGGCCGCATTCCCGGAGTCCAAGGGCGAGGATCCGTCAGTCGTCAACCGAGTCGGAAACCTACTGGAGAACTCCGATGTGATTTCTTTCAACGGCCAGACCACGCTGGTGCCCAAGAACGCACTGGTGTTTATACCGGCGAAGTTTTCCGATAGGATCAACAAGCATCCGCAAGGCGCGGAAGTCGTCGGGTGGCTCGATTTCTTCAGCCACAATCAGGGCTGGATCTCCACTGTCGAGGTGAGTTTCGCCCAAGCGAGAGGTGACGAGCCCGTTGATCCTGAAGTTCTTCAACTTAAGGGCAAGAGCGGAAACCTGATCGTAGCGGTGCTGAAAAGCGGACCGATCTCCGTGATGCCACCAAAAACGGAGAAAACTGAGAACTCGATCCAAACTGCAAGCCAAGATCCAAAACCATGAAAACCAGCTTATTGACAACATTCATCGTTGCAACTTCGCTGTGCGCGTCGCTTGCGCAGACGAACAACGCCAACTACACAAATTTCATTAGGCAGATACAGCTTCCTGATGTTGGTGTCCAGCGGGATGCGAGCGTTGATGCCGCTGGGCAGCAGGCATCACCGCTTGAAATCAATCCCGGTGGAGCAAGGTTTGAGCTTCATACCGTGCGTACCAGCCCCTTGCAAAGCTATCTACTAGACACCAAGTATGTTGGGACCTACGTGCCTTTAGCCGTAGTAGGGATTCGCACACAGGATACGAATTCTCTCACGCCGAGAACCCGAGCCGACCGTCCGTTCTATGTAGATGTTGCCATCTCCGGATTGCTCAGCGGCGCCACTGATCCTGAGGCCTCGAAAAGCGTGAAGTTCCTGCGTCACACTCAATCCTACGGAACGGGAGGGGACGGTATAGGCATTGATCGTACCCAAGCCACTTTGGCATCCCAAGTCACAGTGAATCAGAACGGAACGCAGACATACACTTACACTCTCACAGGAATCGCTGGTGCGGATCGCGCCAAGATCAGGGGCGAAGAGCGGTTCACGGTGTTTTCCCAAGCCGATTACCAGGTTCCCGAATCGCAACTCGCCGGGCAGACAATCCAGATCTGGCCCGTGGCAGATGGCACTATTGCGGGTATCGCACAAGGCGAGCTGATCCGCTTCAATGCACCAACCGTGACTTTGTCGATCAATGACATTTATCCGGAGTCCGGGGTCTACGCACAGGTTTATAGAGGGGCGAAGAGAGATGATGGTTTCGTGGGAACGATCGTCCCCGGATCAGCAGTGGTCATCAACGAGTCGGTTCCGCAGAACCGCCTCTTGGTCGTTTCCGGATGGGATTCCATACTCACAGCAGACGGCGTATGGACAATGGAACTTCTCACCTCGACCGTGTTCGGCATCGACCGCCTGTCATGGGTCACGTTCAACGTGGATCGTACGGTCAGTGTCAATGCCTCGGTAACGACCATAGAGTGACACCTATTTTCCTTCCGCCTTTTTCCGAAGCTCGTCCTTGAAATTATCATTTCTGTAAATCAGGGAAAATCTCGCCTCTTTGGTTTTTCGCAGCAGATCCTCAACTTCAGTCCAGGCGATTAGCAGGAACAGCCCCCTGATTGGTTCCCGATGAAACGATTGAGTACGAGTGACAAATTTATCCTCCACAACTCTCCGTTGCTGGTTCGCGAGAAGCGCACCTTGCTCATCGGTGATTTGTCTGCGCAGTTTCTCAAAATCCTCCGCCATCTTCTCGGCGGAAATTGTGGGATCGAAGTAGTGAACGGTCATCTCGAAAAGTCCGCCGTTAAGGAATTTTCCCTCGACTGCGGCGGCCGGGGATTCGGGCAGAAAGCCACTCCTCGGCTGGATTTTCAAAATTCGCAATCCAGGTTGATCCCCAGGAATGGAAATGGTAAGGTCCAGCGAATGTTTGGAGCTCCAAGATATCAACTTTTCAGGAGGATCGCCCCATCGCAGCCCAAAGGGCGGTTCGAGGATGGTTTGAGAATGGAGCGTGGCGCAGGTAGCGAACAGGTAGAGAACCTGGAAAAAGGCATCGGCTTTTCGCAGTCTGCTGTCCGCAACGTTGCTCACTCAAACATCATCACCCGCAGCAGCCTTTGCCGCAAGCCGCGAAAAAGACGTCCGGGCTTCGCTTTGGTGGAGGCAACAATGGCACTCTCGCTATTATCCGTGACGAGTTTATTGCTGCTGAAATTGTCGCTCAACGTCGTTCATCCCAGACAATATACCCTGCAGCAGGTGCTATCCGATTCCTATCTCACCTTCGAGAGGTCGCGAATCGAACGAATTCCTTTTGAAAACCTGGTCGCCAACGATTCGCCATGGCCGACATACCCGACCTTGTCTGAGGAAAATGTTCAAATCGGGAAACTTCCCGGAGGTGTTCCGGTTACCGGAACCGTGATCCGCACCCGGTTTTCCGACAGTGACAATTACCCTATCGATGGTGGCACCGGGACCGTGCTAACCAACCCCGCTGCAATGAAAATCTGGCGGGTCCAAAGCGTCCTGCGCTACACCATTTCGCAGCGAACTTATGTAAAATCCCGAACCATGGTCCGCGCCCAGTGAAAATCGCGTATTCAAAATCACGGCGGGGTTTCACGCTGATCGAACTGACGGTCGCAATCATGGTCGGCATGGCGATTGGCGCAACAGTGCTTGCGATGATGAACCAGCAAATCGCGTTTCTTAAAATTTTCCGCGCCCAAAGCTTTTTGAACGAAGAAGCGCCTATGATCAGCAACCATGTCACCAAGCTGCTCTCCAGCGCCGATCGATTCAGGCTTCATGCATCCGTGGCCGATGCTCTCGCAGGGACCAATCCGCGTCTAACGGATTCTCCTGTGGTTGTCCTTAATTATCGACAGCCGGATGGAGTTGTGCGGGCAGGAATCCTTTCATTTGAAAACAGAGGTCAGGGAAACGCACTCTATTATTACGTCGTCCCGACTTCCGGTCTGCTAGGGACACCACAATGGTCAGTCACCAATAAACCTGCAAACGTATCATTTTTCATGACAGCGGGAGTAATACGCACACGACTCACCGGTCCCGCAGGTGAGGAGATTATTTTTTCAGGAGCCATGCAATGAAACATCCCAAATGCAAACACCCGGGTGGATATGTGTCTTTGATGGCCGTCTTCTCAATCAGTATCTTCATGCTGACGCTGATGCTTTTTGCCTACCGGAGGGCATTGAACGCGCAAACCATCCATGCCGATGTCCAGACCCAATCCGATTATCGTGAAAAGGAGGAAGCAATCTTCCGTTCGATCGTAGCCATTACGCCCAATCGCGCCATTCGCGCGATGCAGAGCGGCTCGGATGCATCGGACGCTGTGCGGAATCCTTTGCGCTGGGAGAATATCTTCACTGAGTCGCTGGTGAGTGCCAACGCGAGGACCGCAATATCCTCACAACTACTCACCTCGATCAACGCCGGATCCAACTACAAGGGAAATTCGGGCGACTCGGCACTCGGAACTCCAAGCAAGATTTTTACGGCCATGAGTCCGGACACTGGATTTGCCTCAGCAGGTATTAACCGAAGTTTCGGAGCCGGTTTCCCTCCCGCGCTCAACTCAAACGATGCCACAGTCAGCGGTCGCGACCTGCTCTATCCGATGATTGCCTCGGCAAAAAAATACGGAAGCCTTGCCTCTGGAAGTGTCGGCTTATCAACCACCACATACCCGAACTTCAACCTGATTCAATATCCGCAGATCAACTTTGGTTACGCCAGACCCGGCGAACTATTCGTTGCCAAGCGCAACTGGTGGACCTTCTCCATCGATCTGGCTAGTCACGACACCGCAATTACCAAGCTCTCCCGATCCAAACGCGAGTTCGTCCTTTCGATTTATGAAATTCCCTCACAATTACCGATTTCGGCCAGTTCATTCATGGCACTAGGCAACCATGCCAATGGCCAAGCTTGGGAAAACGTCAATATCGAAGGCAATATTTTCGCAGGCCGGGCAGTCGTTGAGGGCGATACAGAACTTACAAGCATTTCAAGCCGTCGCGGCTTCCAGCTTTCAAGTGACTCGACCATTGGCGGCCAGAGTTTCAATGGAAACCCTTTCTCTCCCGGAGTTCGCGAAACCTACCGCCTGACAGAAGGGGATTTTTTCCCGGTATCACTTGCTTCTGAAAGTGGCAAAGCTGCTTTTGTATCGATAAACCGTGAAAAAGATTACTTCGACCGCTTCAGCCATGCTGCGGAAACGACGACCCTTTCTCCAACCACTTGGAACAATTATTCCGTTGGAGCACTCCAGTGTGCAATGACCTTGGACATCAGCCAGTGCGCCAGCACCAGCGACCGGACACCCACCTCATTACGCTTCACCTACCTGAAAAACGGCGTGCGCCAGACATTCAACCTTCCGCTTAACGCAGGGGTAGTTTCAGGTCTGCCTGTTGGCTACATTCAATCCGTAGGAGAAAATAACTCAGCCTACTTCTCTTCCCCAGTGGATGCCGCATATGGTGCGAATGGATCATTTTATTATAAGAGCAGCGTGAGCGGGACTATCCGCTTTGATAACCAAACCTTCGGAGATCCTAAGGTGGGCACCTACAAATACGGTTACTACAAACCGCTTTATCCCTTTGGAATAAAGTCACTTCCCTCAGGGAAGATCTGCCTTGCCGTCTACCCGGAACGCTTTGCCATGTTCATGGCGCTCCTTGGCGCGGACAATCTGGCAGTGAACAATTCCCTAGCGGTCAATGTGGACTATGTAGGGAGCACCAATCTGACCAAGCCCTCAATCCCTTGCACAAGTAATGACTACGGAGTCATTCTTCAGGAGTGCGCCAATCTTACTACTTTCACAAAAGGTTTCTCACTCGTCACCAATCTACGGCTGCATATCGGGGATGATTTCAATGTCACCAGCACCACTCCGCCCGCAGGCTATACACCGCCAAATGGAGCTCCCTTTTACCCACCTGCCTCACTCTTTTCACCGGAAAAACGTTATGGCGTGGATTTCGATCCGTTCGCCGTCGAGTTCTCGGGACAGGTGGGTTCCGTAGCGAGCGAAAATGCCAATAATCCCGTCCGGCCCCTGGATGCCACTGGTGTCTCAGGGACCGCCATGGCTGCCAACCGTATTGAAATGAATCTATCGCCCATCCGTCATCCTGCGGAACTACCCCCAGTCACCATGATGAATTGGCTCATCCTGCTGGAGGAAAAACGCAAGGAATACTACTGAGAAAAATGGTACACGAGGACGGGATCGAACCGCCGACCGACCCGGTGTAAACGGGTTGCTCTACCGCTGAGCTACTCGTGCTCTGTTGCAAGGCAAGAGTTCTTAGTGAAATGATTGGTGGCAAGCGATTTTTCAAAGACTTTCTTCATCGCTTGCCGCAACCAGCTTGCAGAGCCGATTGCTTTTTCGACTTGATTGACGGGCTGTTTTTTATTATCAAATACTCTTGTTTCCACCCATCAATCAAGCTGAGCGGAATAGTTCCCCTACATTCACTTTCGTTTGCAGTGCCTGCCAAACTTCTCTCGTCGCCTCGAGCTTGAATAGCGGCGTCAGTGGTCCATGCCCGAAGTGCAATGTCTGGATTGATGCCCCGAAATTCGATCCGCAGACGCCAACTCCACAAGTGCGAACTTCTGATACTTCTCTAACAGGTAAGCGTCGGATGCTGCCAGTTATTTCCGGCAGAGGCCACATGCGAGCCGATGGTTTCCTTGATCACGAACACACCGAACGGCGTGAATTATTCGGCACCATGCGCGTTCTCGCAGTCTCTGTTGCAGTTATCGCAGTATGCCTCTTCATAGCGCTTTATTTGCGCCAATGGATGATGAAATAATGAACGTAAGTAATTGATTGTCATATATTAAACGCGTTTAAAAAATCATTTTTAAAGCGGATATAGTCCTTGTTTACACTCCTCGTTTTTCAGAAACTCTCTCTACCCTATGTCTGAGAGACCTAACGAGCCGGAACAAGCCCAAACCAAAGTCGGAACCGAACAGCAATACGATGCCGCCCAGATCGACAAGCTCGAAGGCCTTGAGGCAGTTCGCAAGCGTCCCGGCATGTATATCGGAGATCCGGACGAGCGCGGACTTCACCATTGTGTGTTCGAAGTTCTCGACAATTCCATCGATGAGCATCTGGCCGGTTATTGTTCACGAATCAAGGTTGCCATCCACGTTGATGGCTCCATCTCGGTTTCCGACAACGGCCGCGGAATACCAGTGGATATGCACCCGAAGTTCGGCATGCCCGCCGTTGAGCTGGTGCTAACCAATCTCCATGCCGGAGGAAAATTCGGACAAGGTGCTTACAAATACTCCGGCGGTCTTCACGGTGTCGGCGCGAAATGTGTCAATGCCCTGTCCGATTGGTTTCGCGCGGATATCATGCGAGGGGGGCAAATTCACCGCATCTCCTTCGAACGCGGTAAAACCACCGAGCAACTTCACGTGGTTGGCGATGTCGATCCCAGGAAAACCGGTACGGCGATCACCTTTTTTCCAGACGCCACCATCTTCGTCGATACGATCACTTTCCAATTCGACCGCCTTGCTACCCGCCTCCGCGAGCTGGCTTTCCTGAATCCGGGTCTCACCATCGACCTTGAGGACGAACGTCCCGAATCCGCTAAAAAAGCCACATTCTTCTACAAGGAAGGCATCGTTGAATTCGTCACCCAGCTAAGTGAAAATAAAAACGTCGTCCATCCCGAGCCGGTCGTGAT
>JACMMB010000231.1 GCA_014379305.1 Akkermansiaceae bacterium | reverse complement strand
TGCGCGACCAGCAAATGGCCGGTGGAACTGACGGGAAGGTATTCGGTGATCCCTTCGATCACGCCCAGGACGAGTGCTTGCCAAGGTTGCATATTGAATTTCCGGTAAACTGCGGAAGCGTCCGCCGGGGGGCAAGGCATTTGCAGTTGATTTGCCGGTTGGAGTGGCAGAGGGTCCGGCTGTGATGCTTCAGCGACCATGAAAGTCCATTACCTCAGAATAGTGAGGCGGGCATTCCGCGCCCTGCGCCACAAAAGCCTGCGCCACCGCCCGTGGTGGCAGAAGATTTCGAAGCCCTTGTTTCACCGCAGCCTGTGGGTGCCTTGCCGCGATACGGTGGCTTCCGGCCTCGCCATCGGGCTGTTCTTTTCGATGATGCCGATGATTCCGCAGTCGATCTTCGCCGCCATCCTGGCGATGCGGGCCAAGGTGAACGTGCCCTTCGCGATGGCGGCCTGTTTCATCACCAACCCGTTCACGAACGTCCCGTTCTGGACGGCACAGATCCGGCTCGGTCAATGGCTGATCGACGTGCTTTCCCTGCCGGTGCCTCACTTCCTGGAAAAAGCGACCATGAGCCTGCCTGTCGTGGGCACCATGTCGGTTAGCAATTTCATCGTCGGCTTTCTGGCGATGGGAGTGTTGATGGCTCTATCCGCCTATCCGATCGTCCACCTTTTCTCCGCGATCCTGCCGCATCATCTTCCGGTCCGCCGCCGGGGAATCAAGGTGGTCACCCCGCCATTGAAAAACTGAGCCCGCGGTTCTCAGGGTTTGCTAACCGGCGCCGCGAACCGCCGGGCAGTGACGCTGCCGCCGCAGGGAGCTCCAAGACGCTCGGGCCGGTCCACCACGGGGAAACGGAAACTGCGGACCGCCGTCATGCTGGAATGCCGGACCAATGTGCCCACGGCGATGGCACCAAGGCCTAACAAAGCAAGGATGCCGATGACGAGCAGCCCGGTTTTAATGGATCGTTCCACCGGTGCGGGAGTGTTGCGGCGGGCGAAATAGCCATCGTGTTCCCGGACCAGGTTTCCGAGGATTGCCTCGAGGTAAGGTTCCGGAGCCAGCTTGGAATCCGCGGAGTCCATCGCCCGGCCGAGCATCGCCGTGGTTTCATGCGACGGCACCTGGGAAGGATTCTCCAAAGGCTCCGGCTGCCCCACGAGATCCCGGCCGATTCCGAGATGGCGGCTGTCCGACTCGAATACCAATACCAGGCCGTTTCCATCGGGCACCCAGGCCCGGCGCAGCTCGGCCGCCATCTCCGAGGGGGTGGAAGCGATCAGCACCGGTTCCACGACCAGATAGATCTTGTATCCGTAATCGATTTCCAGCTTCCGCAACTGGTCGGATATCCGCTTGAAGGCTCCCGAGCTTTTGTTGAAAAAATTGCTTTCATCGACAATCCCGAAAACCGGCGGCGGTCGGTCACCCGTATTTTTCGCCAACCATTCGGGCAAAGCCTGTCCGTGGATCTGGAAAGCGAGTGCTCCCCAGCAAAAGCTCAGTATCAACCAATATTTAAGCCGAATCACAGTTCGGGGTCTTCTAATATTCCCTAAACAAAGACAAGCTGGATTCCAAGGGCTCGGCAGGATCGCAGGGAAGGCCCCAAGTACACTTTCATTAAAAAACAGGTTTGCGAGTACACCTGAGTTTAGTTATTCTAAAATTTCCCCATTCGAGAGCCATATTTTCGCAAATCCTCATTAAAATTCTCATCGGTGATCAAATTTTTTACCATAAAACCTTAAAGAACATGAAGAGATGCGTACACTAATTATCTGAAAATGAATGATTTATGGAATTAGTAAAAATGTCTCAAATTATTCTTGTCGGCAAAGTGTATTTCAGTGTACTTTGCGGCACTGACACAGCAGTCAGGCCAACCAGTGAGCACCGCCGCACAAAACTACATGGGTTACACGCCCTACAAGATGGACCCGAAGTATCGGGTTTCCATCCCGACCGCGTGGCGTCCGGCAGTGGGTGAGGTTTTGTTCCTGCTGTCTTCCAAGACCCACGACATGCCCGTCATCAAGGTGCTTAGCGAAAAGGCATACAACGAACGCAAGGACACGGTGAAGAACAGCGAGGATCTCACTCCCGCCAGGAAATTGGCGAAGCTGGGCCAGCTCGCGATGCTCTGCCGCGTGGCGAGCGTGAACGACCAAGGCAAGCTGCTGGTCCCCAAGGATCTCAGCGAAGCCGCTGGAATCGCCGCGGAATCGGAAGTGGTTCTCGCTGGCCGCGACCTGCACTTCGAAGTCTGGAG
>JACMMB010000230.1 GCA_014379305.1 Akkermansiaceae bacterium | reverse complement strand
GCGTCCTGCGTCTCGACAGCAAATACACCGTCGAGTGGCTCCTTCCCCCCGCCTCGATTTCCCGCGTTCACCTGCTCTGTCCGGATCCATGGCCGAAAGTCCGCCATCATCGCCGACGTCTCATCCAACAGGATTTCCTCCAAGCCGTATCGATGATACTCAAGCCCGGCGGCGAATTCCTGTTCATGACCGATCATGGGGAATATTTCGACTGGGCCTCTGAAAAAATCATCGCCAGCCAGCTATTTCAAATCCTCCCTTGGACCGAAGCGGATTTCCATTACCCGAAAACCGACTTCCAAATCCAATGGGAAGCGGAAGGCAAATCCATGCACCGGCTGCGCTGCAAAACCCCGGCAGCCACCTCCGTGCTTTTTCCGCTTGTGCGGTATTCGGGACGACGGGAGGCTCACAGCATGTCGAAGTTATCCCACGCCGTCAGCCTTCACCCATACTTCCAGATCCGCGAGGGTAACCTCGATGCTTTCCTCGCCTTGATGCCGAAGTTCGTGGAACAGACCGCAAAGGAACCCGACTGCGTCTATTATGATTTCTCCCGCAATGGCAATGTTGCGTTTTGTCGCGAAGCCTATCTGGGTGCCAGCGGGATTTTGGCGCACCTCGATAATGTCGGAGAACTGCTCGGGAAATTCCTCGAACTCGCCGATCTTATCCGCCTTGAAGTCCACGGTCCGCAGGAGGAAATTGACAAACTCCGCGAGCCGATGGCCGCACTCAACCCGGACTTCTACGTTTGGGAAACCGGCCTGGAAATTCCCTGCGATGGGGAGTGAGCCTTTTTAATTGGGTCAGCGTTCCCGAACACGGAATAAAACCGACTTCCTCCCCTCAAATCACTACTCCCGTGCCAATGAAAATCGCATTCAAAATCGCCCGAATTATCGCCGCCGTCCTCCTCCTTCAAACCCTCTACTTCAAATTTACCGGCTCGGCAGAATCCATCTACATATTCGAGAAAGTGGGAGCCGAACCTGTCGGCCGCATCGGCTCCGGCATAATTGAACTGATTGCCGCCATCCTGCTTTTCGTCCCCCGCTTCATCTGGCTAGGCGCAGGACTCGCCCTCGGGGTCATGAGCGGCGCGCTTCTCAGCCACCTCACCATTCTCGGCATTGAGGTTAAAGGCGATGGCGGCCTCCTTTTCATCCTCGGCTGCGTCGTATTTCTTTGCTCCCTGTTCATCCTTTGGGTAGAACGGCGCCATATTCCAGTCATCGGAAGCAAGCTCCCTTAATTTGATCCTCTCCATGCTCGGACTGATCCATCTAAACCGCCACCTGATTGATCAAGCCCATGGCTTCATCACCGTGCTGTCACCGATCATCTATTCGGGGAAATGCGAATCCGTTTTCTCATCCAGCATCGGCCAGCATCTGCGCCACTGCATCGAGCATTACGACGAGCTTTTTCTCGCCCATGAAAACTCTCGCCACGTCAATTACGAGGCCCGCCCGCGCGACCTCATTCTCGAAACCGACACCGGCATCGCCCTGGCTCGCCTCGCCAAAATCATTGTCTCCCTCGATTCCCTGACCCCCACGCCACAGCCCATCGCAGTCCTCGACACCGGCTGCGAAAATCCCGCCGCTTCCTCCCTTGATCGCGAGCTCCAGTACCTCGTCTCACACACGGTCCATCACTTCGCCATCATTGCCATCATCGCCAGGCATTTTGATGTGCAGGTTCCCGGAAACTTCGGCGTGGCGCCATCGACCCTGAAACATCGCGCCTCCGCCTAATGTGTTCCGCCGCCTGGTCCTTCCAAGACGGCGGCTACCAACTCGCCTTCAACCGCGATGAAAAATGGCTCCGGCCTCCGGCCTCTGATCCTACATTGGAAACGGATCACCCTGTCCCCGGCATCTGCGCCCGCGATTCGCAAGGCCACGGCACCTGGCTTTTCACCAACCAGCATGGACTTACATTGGCTCTGCTGAACGCTTATCCGCCTGGGCAAAACTTTGCCGCAGGTAAAATTTCCCGCGGCCACATCCCGCTGCTCGCCGCCCAAGCCACCAATCCGGCAAGCCTGATAACGCTCCTCAACCATCACCCGTGGCCGGACTACGCCCCCTGCCACCTTCTGCTTATCGCCGAAGACCACCTCTCGCTTTTTACCTGGAGCGGCAGCCGCTTTTCAAAAGACCCGGCTCCTCCCCAGCCCTACCTCACCTCCTCCTCCGTGCACCCGGAGCAGACCCGCAAAATCCGGACCAGGCGTTTTTTGGAAATTCAAAGCCGCCCCCTTGAGGAAATCCTTGCCGATACCTCGAACCCCGATCCGCCCTCCAACATCCACGTCACCCGCGCCGATGGTGGCACCGTAAGCCAAATCCTGATCTTGGTAACCCGTGAAAAAATCACCTTCAGCCTCACCTCCCGCGACCAACCGAAAATGACCATCGCGATCCCCCGCATCCACTGATCCCGGCTCCCCTTTTTTGCGATGAAATTTCCCAAAAAACTCCTCATCGCCGGCTACCTTCTTTTACTGGTCGCCTCATGGATCACCATGTCCAACAGATCCGCCCCGCTGCCCGCGACCGGAAATTGGCGTGAGTTCCGGATCCCCCTCGCCCATTCTGAATCCGCCCCCCTCCGCTATCGTATTTTCCTTGGCAGCGACCCATCCAAGCCGCCGGTGCTCCTGCTTCACGGCTCACCAATGGCCTCCCACTCCTTCGACGCGCTGATAGAAAAACTCCCCCGCGATCGCACCTACATTATTCCTGATCTCCCCGGCTTCGGCGAATCCGCGTTCGGTTTCACCGACTACTCCTTCATCGCCCAGGCCAAAGCGCTGGATCAACTCCTCGAGCGTGAAACCACCATTCCGGCACACGTCGTCGCTTATAGCCAGGGCGGCGGTCCCGCCCTCGAACTCTACGCAATCTCACCGGGAAAAATTGCCTCCCTCACCCTCCTTTCCAGCATCGGCGTGCAGGAGCACGAGCTGACCGGCGACTATTTCCTCAATCACACCCTTCATGGCGTCCAGCTCACCGTTCTCACCGCGATCCGCTGGGCCATGCCTCACTTCGGTCTGCTGGACGACTTCCTGCTCAACACCCGCTACGCTAAAAATTTCTACCAAGGCGATATGCGGCCCCTTCGCAGCCGCCTCGAAAACTTCCACCCGCCCGCGATCATTATCCACGGCGAAGCAGACGGCCTCGTTCCCGCCTCCGCCGCCCGCGAGCACCACCGCATCCTCCCCCAGTCCAGCATCCGCTGGCTCGAAGGTGGCCACATGGCTTTATTTTCCAAGCCCGCGCAGATCGAAAAAATCCTCACGCCGTTCTTCCTTCTGGTTGATTCGGGAAACGCCACCACCCGCAGCCAGGCCACCGCCGCCCGCATCGCCGCCGCCCGCGAACCCTTTTCCAATCATCCCCGGAAACTCACCAACGCCACCCTCTACATCACTCTTTTCGGCATCGCCTTTGCCACCTTCGCCAGTGAAGACCTCGCCTGCCTCATTGCCGGCCTACTCGCCGCCCGGGGCATTGTTCCCCTCCCCGATGCCATGCTCGCCTGCTTCGCCGGCATCTGGACCGGCGACATGCTCCTCTACTTTATCGGCCGCTATGGCGGACGCTGGCTCGTCACCCGCCGCCCGCTCCGCTGGCTCATCTCCCCCCGCAGCCTCGCCTCCGCTACCACCTTTCTGAACAAACGCGGCGCCGCCACAATTCTCGCCACCCGCTTCATGCCCGGCACCCGCCTCCCGCTTTATCTCGCTGCCGGCATCGTCCGGCTCCCGATCCACAAAATGGCCCTGTGGTTTGCTATCGCCGCCGCTCTATGGGCCTTCCCGGTGGTCGCACTGGTTGCCTACTTTGGTGAAAAAACCTCCGAATGGCTCATGGAAAGCGGAAAGCTCGTTTTCCCTTCAGTGATTATTTTTCTCTTCCTCGCCTGGCTCATCACCCGCCTCGCATCCTCCCTCGCCACCCACCAAGGCCGCCGCATCCTCCTTGCCAAATACCACCGCCTCACCCGCTGGGAATTCTGGCCGGCCTACGTCCTCTACATCCCGGTAATCCTTGCCCTGATCCCGACCGCCATCCGCCGCCGCAATCTGCTCGCGATCACCGCCTGTAACCCCGGCATTCCACATTCCGGCATCATCGGCGAATCCAAATCCCAAATCCTCACCCACCTCCTTTCCTCCGGCAAGGTCCCCGACTTCATCCTGATTCCTGAAAACGCGCCCGACAAACCCGCCCTCGCACAAACCTGGATCGCCCGCAACCAACTCACCTACCCCCTCGTCATCAAGCCCGACACCGGCGAACGCGGCTCCGGAGTCAGGATCCTGCATAGCCCCGCCGAACTCCATTCCGAACTCACCCGCCGCACCGAACCCACGATCCTGCAAGCCTACATCCCCGGTGACGAATTCGGCATACTATATATCTTTCCTCCGGGAGAAAAATCCCCACACATAAGTTCGCTCACCCGCAAAACCCTGACTCACATCATCTGCGATGGCACCCGCACTTTACGCCAACTCATCCTCGACGATCCACGCGCCTATCTCTCCCATCGCTATTTTTTCCAAACCCATCAGGAGCGCCTGGACACCGTCCCGCCTGCTGGAGAAAAAATCATCCTCGCCCCCCTCGGCACCCATTGCCGGGGCTCGCTTTTCCTCAACGGCTCGGACCTCATCACTCCGGCCCTCACCGCCGAGATTCACAGGATCTCCCAAACCTTTCCCGGCTTCCACCTGGGCCGCTACGACATCCGCTGCCCTTCCGAAGCCGACCTGATCGCTGGAAAAAACCTCAGGATCATCGAACTCAACGGCCTGACCTCCGAGCCAACCCATATTTATCATCCCCATACTCCATTCGCCTCAGGCCTCCGCGCCCTCATCTCGCAATGGCGCACCGCACACGCCATCGGCGTGATGAACGCCGTCGCCGGTGCCAAAACCTCATCCTTCCGCGAACTCTTCCACCTCCTTCGAGTCAAATAGAAGCCACACCATGATCGCCATCGAAAACAAAAGCGGATACCTTGTCCGCGCCGCGCAGACCCGGCAGGACATCAAGGCCGCCCAGCGCCTGCGTTATGAAATTTTCAATCTGGAGCTCGGTGAAGGCCTCCAGTCCTCCCATCACACCGGCCTGGATTCCGATCCTTTCGACACTCATTGCGACCACCTCATCATTGAGGAAACCGCCACTGGAAATACCGTCGGAACCTACCGTCTGCAGACCGGGGAAATGGCCGCCAAGGGTCTCGGCTACTATTCGGCGCAGGAATTTGACTTCACCACTTACTCCCCTTTCCGCGCCCAAATTCTAGAACTAGGCCGCGCGTGCATTCACCAATCCCACCGCAAGCGCTCCGTCCTGGATCTCCTGTGGCGCGGCATCGCCACTTACGCGATGGAAAAAAACTCCCGCTACCTGCTCGGCTGCTCCTCGCTCACCTCCCAGAATCCCGACGAAGGCTGGGCTCTCTACCACCAGCTCTGTCCCAAACATCTCGCGGACGCACCCTTCCGCACCAACCCTCTGCCAGCTTACCAGCTTCCTTCGGCCAGCGGCAACTACATCGCCATCAAAGCCCCCAAACTGTTCGCCACCTACCTTCACATCGGCGCGACCATCGCCGGCCCACCCGCCCTCGACCGGGAATTCCAGACCATCGACTTCCTCACCATTCTCGATCTCCACGCCATGCGCGCCGCCGGAAAACTCCATTTCCTCAAAGATTAATCACCGCAACGGTCTTCGCACCAACCCCATCTTCCTTGAATTAGGGATTTCAAAGTTTGAGCCTTTGCCATGCGACTCCTCAAACTCTTTTCCGTCATTCTCCGCTCGAACCTGGCCGGCCCGAGGCAACCCGACCTCCACACCCGCACCGCCTGGCAGCAAATCCTTTCGCAGCGCCTGCTTGCCGCCCTAGATATCCAGGTCATCACCACCGGCACCTTTCCCACCAGCGGCCTGCTGGTCTCGAACCATCTCTCCTATCTCGACACCATCGCGCTCGGCTCGCTTGGAAAAATCGTCTTTGTCTCCAAATCCGAAGTCATGAAATGGCCCCTCATCGGCACCTTGCTGAAACACTCGGGCACGATCCTCGCCCATCGCAACCAGCCCCTTAAAGCGGCTCAAACCGCTCGTGAAATCCAGGCCGCGCTCAAACTTCCCCTACCAGTCGCCTTTTTCCCTGAAGGCACCAGCAGCGATGGCAGCTCCGTGCTCCCTTTCCGCTCTACCCTTTTCCAACCCGCCCATGCGGCCATGGTCCCGATCATACCCGCCCACATCCACTACACTTCCGACACTGGCAACCCCTCCCACGACATCGCCTACCACCGCGACCACAGCTTTTTCCCCCACTTGGCAAAACTCGCCACTCTCAAAAACGTCCGTGCCCACATCCATTTCGGCTCCCCACAGCCTGTTCATGAAAACCGCAAGCAAACCGCCCTCCACTTTCACCGGCAGGTCATCTTACTCTTTGAGCACAGGTAAATTATGATATTGCTTAGCACT
>JACMMB010000229.1 GCA_014379305.1 Akkermansiaceae bacterium | reverse complement strand
CTGTCATGACGCGGGGCTTTTTCGCTCCACAGTGTCTTTCTGGCGACGATAAAATCATACTCGCCTCTGCCAATCCGAGGAGTCCTCTGGCTGAGGACTATATCGCGCCCCCTTTCCCACATTTGGAAATAGTAAGAATCGTGACGCTGGCTTCGGAGATTGCCCGCGCCATCGAGTCGGTCGCCACCAACAACGGTCCCAGTCGTTCCGAACTTGAAGCCATCGATGTCGAGGATCTCGACGATGGTATACATGACTTCGATGTCACCACCGACCATACCGAGCCGATGGCGCAGCTCATCGCCACAATCATGTCGGATGCCGTCCGCACCCGTGCTTCCGATATCCACTTCAAGGTCGAAAAAGAAACCTTCTATTACTGTTTCCGCGTCGATGGAGACATTGGCCGCAAGGTGGAGATTCCGATGAAACTGAAGGATCGCCTGGATGCCTTTCTTCTCAACCTGATGAAACTGCCAACGGAAATACGGAACACCGCACCTGGAATTTCCGGACGTTTCACCATTTCCTATTTCCATCGCCCCATCGACATCCGTTACGAGAGGCATCGTACTTACCGCGGATATCACATTACCATGCGCCTGCTTGATAAAAGCAACATCAACGTGACCTTGGGCAAAGGCACTCTCGCGTTTGATGACGAGACGATGTTCGCCTTGAACAAGGTGATGAAAATCCCTGCGGGAATCATCGTCATGTCCGGCCCGACAGGTTCGGGGAAATCGACGACCCTCAATGCGATTTTGAGAGAGCTGAACCGTCCCGAGGTGAACATTCTCACTCTCGAAAATCCGGTAGAAGATGAAGTGCCGGGCATCACCCATTGCGACTTGAAGAGCCCCAAGGAGTTCAAGCCGATGATCGCTTCCTTCATGCGTTCTGATCCGGATATCATCCTCATGGGTGAGGTCCGCGATTTGGAATCCGCCGAGCTTGCTATCGAAGCGGCGGTCACAGGGCATAAAGTACTCACCACCATTCATACTCCGCGCGCCTCCCAGATCATCGAACGTTTCGAGCAGCTGGGAGTCGAGCGTTGGAAGATTGCACAGACCTTGAAGGCCGCATGCGCCCAGCGTCTTGTCAAAATGCTGTGCCCGTATTGCAAAGAGGCGGTCACGGGAATTTCCGATCTGGACCGGAAAACATTCAGTCTCGATGAATCGTGGGCGAACGTTTCCGTGTTTAAAGCCCACGATGACGGCTGCTCGGAGTGTCGCAATACCGGTTATTCCGGCCGGACCGCGATTCTGGAAATCATCCCGATATCTCCGAAAGTTTCCGACCAGCTTTCCAAAGGAGAAATGACTCCCTACGAGCTTGAGGTTAAAGTAGCTGAAGAAGGCATTCTGCCGAATCTCCGTCGCAGCGGGCTGCGGCTTCTTCGCGAGGGAAAAACCGATCTCGCTGCTGTCAGCAAGGTAATCGACATGACCTACACCGATGACTAGCGCTACCATATCTCCCAAAACCGCAGAGAAATCCGCAATGCCGGGTCAAGCGCCATCGGCGAAGTCGCATCATGCGGTTAAGAAAGGTTCCCCGGAAAAAAAGCCGGGGATTACGCTTTTCAATGGGCCTAAGAAAATCAAGGAGTTCAGCAAGAAGGAACAGGTTGATATGTTCCGCGGTCTGGGGTCGATGCTGCGGGCACAAATCAATACCGCGGATGCCCTCAAATATTACGGCCAAGGTCTTCCGAATAAAATCATGGTCGATACGTTGGCGACGATCCGCGACGACATCAATACCGGGATGAACATACACGAAGCCTTCCGCCGCACGGGCCGCTTCAACGAAACAATTATCGGACTTATCCAGGCAGGATCCGATGCAGGCCAGCTTCACGAAGCGTTCCGCGCGCTAGCCGGCCGTTTAACCAAAGAGGTTCATTTCCAAAAGGCGATTCGCAAAGCGACCATCATGCCGGGAGTGATTATCGGCGTGCTCATGGGGGCCTTCATCATGTCCCAAGTGAAAATTGTCCCCCAAGTTGAGGAGATGCTCACGGGTGTTGGCCAGAAACCTGATGGACTTACCGCCATATCATTCAAGGTCAGCCATTTCACACAATCCACCTGGCACGTCTTCATCCTATCGATCATTGGCATCGCAGTGACCATCGCCCGCTCCTCACGGGTCAGGAATATTATCGTAGGAATCGCAATGTCGAAGTGGCGGTTGTTCCGCCTGCTGATCATGTCCATGCGGCAAATGACATTCATTTCCACAATCAGGCTCCTGCATTCGAATGGAATCAATCTTGCCAAATCGATTCGAGTTTCCGCGAACAGCGTCCGGGGAACGCCTTTTTATGAAGAGCTGCGAACGGCGGCGGACAAGTATGAGAACTCGGGGGTTCCCCTTTCCACCGCATTTGCAAAATACACCTCGGTGGACTCCCAGGTTACCCATATGCTTTCCATAGGAGAGAAATCAGCCTCACTTGATTCGCAGCTCGAGATGCTTTCCGAGATGTATGAGGAGGATGCGGAGAACTATATGGCCGCATTCGCCGCCACCATCAATTTCCTGGTTCTGTTGATTGCGGTAGGACTTATCGCCGCTGTGTTTATCGGCACCTTCCTGCCGATCTTCCTGATGGGTCCGAAAATGATGCAAAGCGGCATCTAACCAGTTTAACTTTATGCAACTCACCAGAATCGACCGATGGCTGAAAGAGACCTTCGTTTATGAAATCCAGATTCTGACCTTGCGCCCGTCCGAGGAGGTGCCACGCGGGATCAGGGAGATCGAATTGCCCGAAAAACCGGGTCGTCGCTTCAAGCATTTATACACCACTGGCAATAGCAGGGCGGCTGACAAACTGCTGGCCAGCCTTAAGGAAAACAACCAGATGTTCTCAACCAAGGTTGTGGATCGGAAAGGCTGGTGGGTTCAATTCATCGCCCCGGAAGGAAGGTCCGTGACGTGGTATTTGGTATCGGTGTTCCTCATGATGGGATCCGCCACACCTTTGGTCATCTGGATCAGAGGCCTTATAGCCAATCCGGACTTCATAAAAAACTTCAAGGAATCCATCGAGATCCTGAAAGGATAGGACGCGGATTATCCGAAGATGGATTTTTTCCTGGATTCGGTGATGTGCGGTGGCTTCAAGTAGATGGGTTGGGGGATCCGGGCAGCCAGGAGAGTTTGGATTTCAGCAGAGGCGGTTTTCCATGCCATCCAAAGCCCGCTCGCCGTCGGATGTTGCAGGGGGATGGATTTATTGTGAATTTTCTCCATGCAAAATATCTCCATTCCTTGTTCGCGGGAGTTCTCTACGGCAGCATCAAATCCAATTTCGTCGATGAGTCCGGGGCCATTTATCATATGACCTCTGTCAATTTGAGAGTGCCAGAATGAGCCGCGCCGTGCATCGCCGACAGCGAGGCAAGGGTTGCCGGATAGGCATGCTGGGACGCTTAGAATCGACGGGACGGCGACCGCTTTGCACCCGGCGACGAGGGCCGCTCCTTGGGCTGCGGCGATGCCGACACGCGTCCCGCTATAACTGCCAGGGCCGCTGCCGACGAGTATGGTATCGAAAACACGACTGCCGTGGATTTTCATGATTTCGGCAAGCGGGCCGAACAAAAGGGCATTGTGCCGCCGGTCGCTCACGAACCCGATCTCAGCTACAATCCCGCCATCGGAAACAAGTGCCACAGAGGCGGCAGGTGTGGAAGTTTCAATAATAAGTATGGAGTCCATGACCGTAACAATGCGTGTAGCGACAGTGTTCGGGAAGTCTGAAAGCCGGTTATGAAGCCGTGCGCATCTTGTAACTTGCAAGTTGCGGCCGCTATCCTGATTCTATGTCATGCGACTTTTCGACCGCTACATCAGCAGGCAGATCCTTCTCGGGACAGTGTATGCCATTGCGGTGCTGAGTCTGGCGCTGGTGATGGGAAATCTTTTCAAGCAGGCTAGGCCGCTTCTGGTTGAGCAGCACGCGCCGCTGGGATTGGTGCTGCGTTTTGTTATCAATGTGTTGCCATTCTCACTGATGTTTACAATTCCATGGGGTTTCCTCTCGGCGGTGCTCCTGGTGTTCGGGCGCATGTCGAGCGACAATGAAATAACCAGTTTCAGGGTGGCGGGAATCAGTCTTGGAAGGCTTTCCGCACCGGTTTTTGTGATTGGAGCGATTTTTTCCGCCCTGTGTCTCTGGATCAATGTGAACGTTGTGCCACTGGCAAAAGCCTCGCTTACGGAAATGATTTACGAGCAGGTGAAGCGCGATCCGAGATCACTGTTGGATCCTGGAATTGTGCAGTCGAAATTCAAGAATCAGAAGGTTTTCGTCGAGGAGCGGGATGGTGATTCACTCAATGGATTCCACCTCTATCAGATTTCATCCGCAGATAGCGGAGGCCGCACACGTGCGGAGGCTTATGTGCACGCAGGAAAGGTTTCGTTGGTAGTGGATGAGGAAAAAAAGCAACTGAGGCTGAAATTACAGAACGCCTTTATCGAAACCAAGCAGGAAGACGGGGGAGGGGAGATGGCGTTCGCGCAGGAAGCCGAGCCGTGGCTGTTCGATTTCGGTACAAGCCAGACCAAGAAAGTCCGCTCCAGTGCGATGACCAATCGAGAGATTATCCGCCACTTGAAAGAGAATCCCAAGCTGGATGAAAAAAAACAGGTGGCATTCCGTGCGGAAATCACCAAGCGATATTCTTTCTCGATGGCGTGCCTTTCATTTGCCTGCGTGGCTGTTCCGCTCGGCATGAAGAGTCGCCGCAGGGATACATCCGGGGGCCTCATTATCAGTCTTTTGATCGGGACGGCCTATTTTCTTTTTACCGTGCTGGCGGAGCAATTCAAAACCGACGCAGCGGCAACGATGATACTATGGGCACCAAACGTTCTTTGCGTCGTGCTGGGCTTGATTCTGTTCAGAAAGGCACGGTTTAAGTAGGTTTCCTTAGTCCGCATGAAATACGGCACCTTTAGTAAAAAGACGTTCCGTCAGATCAGGAACTTCTTTGCTGCGGAGAAAATCCAGTTCCTGCCGCGCGTCGGGCCATTGAAAGGCTACTCACGGGAAAAATTTTCCGGGGATCTTCGCGCCGGCCTCAATGTCACAATGCTGGCCCTCCCACAGGCCATCGCCTATGCGGCGATCGCGGGTCTTGATATCGTTTATGGCGTGGTATGTTCCGCGGTGGCCTCGATAGTGGGTCCTTTATTCGCAAGTTCCCGATATAACGTCCTCGGGCCCACGAATGCCACGGCGTTCATGTTGTTCAGCTTTTTCTCGGTCAACCCGGAACTTCAGCCACGGATTTCCGAATTGTTGCCATTGTTGGTAGTGATGATTGCGCTGGTCTCGGTGGTGGGAGCTCTATTCAAGGGTGCGGATCTATTGCAATACGTTTCCCGTAGTGTGCTTGTCGGCTACATGGCGGGAGCCGCAGTGCTGATAATAGGCAATCAACTCAAACCTCTGCTCGGTCTCAGCGCCTACGTTGATACCAAGGAAACAGCGACATTTTTCGGACTGGTAAGGGAGCTGCTACGCTCATTCAGACACATCGACTGGGTGCCGGTCGTGATTGGATCGACTACGCTGTTGATATACCTGGCGTTTCGAAAATGGCGAAAGTCCTGGCCGACCTTCTCGATTTCCCTGCTGTTAGGATCTGTGATATTCGGACCACTGATTCACTTTGGAGTGGGAGCTTTCGAGGGGCAGTCAACATTCAGCTCCTTTGGATTCCGGGAATTGATGCCTGCGATTCCAAATTTATTGAGAATGGATATTTTCAACGACATATCAGTGATGCTAAGTCTCGCGTTAGCTATAGCGTTCCTCGCATCTCTGGAAAATACCATGATGACGAAGTCGATTTCCTCCCAGACGGGGGATAGAATGGATGTAAATCAGGACATGCTCTCGGTCGGGTTCGCCAATATGGCATCCGCATTTGCAGGAGGAATGCCGGCCTCTGGCTCGCTGACCCGGACAATGTTGAATTACAATTCCGGGGCAAGAACGAGAGCCTCACCCGTGATCGCAGGCATATTAACCCTGATGCTTGTGATCCTGCTCGCATGGTCCAAGGAGATTGGCCTGAACTTGATCGACTATATACCAAAGGCCGCACTCGCGGTGCTGGTGATTGCGATTTCATTCTCGCTGTTCAATTTACATCAGATCCGTATTTGTCTGCGCTCTACAAGTGACGATGCGGTGGTGATCGTGTTCACTTTTTTAGCAACCCTGCTTGCACCTCTGCATGTGGCTATTTTCATTGGAGTCGCTATTTCCATCACCCTGTTTCTGCGAAAGGCGAGCAAGCCGCACCTGACTGAGTATGAATTCAACGAAGTCGGGGAGTTGAGGGAAATGGGAGAGAAAAGGAAGCGTCCCATACCCGCAATTTCCATAGTGCATGTGGAAGGGGATCTGTTTTTCGGGGCTGCGGAGTTATTCCGGACACAGATACAGCGCACAGTCGTCGATCCCGCAATTAAAGTAATCATCCTGCGTTTGAAAAACGCACGGCATCTTGATGCCACCAGCGTGATGGCCTTGGAGGATATGATCCATTTCATGCGCAAGAATGATCTTCATCTGATTATTTCCGGGGCTACCAAGGATGTCTATAAAGTGCTTAAACGTTCCGGCATTCTGGAGACATTGCAGGAAGGCGCGAATCGGGAGGCTGGGGAAAGCAATATTTTCCTGACCATGCCTTCGAATCCCAACATCTCGACCCGTGATGCATTGAAACGCGCGCAACAACTTCTCGGCACAACGAAAGCAGAAGTGCGAATCTTTTACGACCCCGGCAAGCACCCATGAAACGCTATTGGATAATTATTTGCGCCCTGTTGATTCTAGTGCCTGCAGGCGTGTGGTGGTTTTCCACCGAGCAGGTAATCATAAGGCGGACGAAGCATTTCATGGAAGTGATGACAATCAGCGCAGGCACCGGTGGTGCCTTGCGGCAGGCGAAAGTCTACTCGCTCAGTGCGATGCTAACCCCGGAAATTGAAATCATCGCACCTGATATTCCTGAAGCTGAAGGAACTTTTGACAAAGCTGAAATCGAATCAGGTTTCTCATGGATTTGCACGAATACAAAGAGGTCGAATTTTGAGATTGGCGAATTTCGTAATTTCTCATCAACAGGGGATCAAGCCGTGATGCATTTTCGTGTGAAAGCAATCCTCGAGCTACCAGGCTCCAATCTCCTTGATGGATGGTATGCCGTCGTCATGGAGTGGCGAAAGACCGGAGATGGCTGGCGAATCACAAAGGTCGTTTGGAAACCCGGTTAATCTCCTAAAAACACGAATTCCTCGGCAACGCGGTTGAGGGATTTCCTCGCGGATGGAAGGACTTCGGCCAAGGCGCCAAGGAGCTTCCGGGGAGTTTTTCCGGGGGCTCTTGGATTGTCGGCGGCACCTTGGAAGGCACGCTGCGCAAAGGATTCGTAAAAAGCGAGATCGGGTGCTCCGCTTCGTTCGTTGCGTTTTTTTATAAATGCGGGGAACAACCCTGTTAGCACCATGAATTGATTCCCCGCAGCAACCTGAAGTTGAAATTTCATCCGGCCTTGAGCGGATGAAATAATAGCGAGGAAGTCCGAGGCATGGGTGTAACCGCGTGCGACATCCTGCAATGGATCATTCGCACAGACGCCGATGCGCTTGGCCAGCACCCCGCCGACGTAGTCCGCCATATCGGCATCGGTGATTCCGGCCTGTAGGAAAGCATGTCTGACCAGCACGTAAAAATAAAAATCCGGAGAGACTCGCAAAGCTGAAGGGGAGTCCAGAAGCCCCCTTAGAACTTCCTTGAGATCGAGCATTTCCCGGAGGGCATCCGGGTCTTCCCAGAGCTTGGCCATGCAGACCCGGTTTCCTCCACCGGATAAAACGGCGTTGATGAATTCGAAATCCGCACCGGTAAAATGATCACGGCTAGCAACGATCCATTCTTCTAACATAGTATATGGTTTAGCAAAGGCCGGGCCGTTTTGGCCAGAAAATAATTAAGACATGTGAAATAAATTCACCTCCCTTCATGGGCTTCCTGCCGAACTGATATGGAAGAAATTTCCGAACCGTCCGCAGTCGCGAATTGTTGAGAGGCTGCAAGCACGATCAGGCCCAGTGGGATGGCGAGTAGTGAGCGTTTTCCGAACGATGTGACGAGAGCGGCAAAATCAACCGGCTCGGCTTTATCGGCGCTTAAAATAGCGATTTTCTGTAGGGAAAAGATTTCGGAGATGGCTTTGCGGGACAGGTCCAACATCGCCGTCATCTGTTCTTGTGAAAACACATCCTCCTCACCGGAGCCTTGAACTTCGACATACTCGAGTGCCTCCGTCATCACGACATTGAAATCGACGGACGCATTTTTATCCTCGGGATAGTTAAGATCCACGATGGGGGTGTCCTCGTAAATGCCAGCGGAAATAGCTGCTACAAGTTTTTTCATGGGGAATTCCTTGATTTTTCCTGCAGCCATCAAGCGGTTGAAGGCGATGGCGCAGGCGACGCAGGCTCCGGTGATCGACGCTGTGCGGGTGCCACCGTCCGCCTGCAGGACATCGCAATCGATCCAGATCGTGCGCTGGCCGATTTTGGATAAATCGATTACGGCACGCAGGGATCGACCGATGAGACGTTGGATTTCAGATGAACGGCCATCGATTTTTCCGCGGGAGACATCGCGTTGTTTTCGCTCATGGGTTGAATAGGGGAGCATGGAATACTCCGCAGTGAGCCAGCCACCCGGAATGCGTTGAGTCCGCATCCAGCGTGGGATATCCTCCTCCACGGTGGCGGAGCAAATGACCCGGGTATCGCCGAAACAAACGAGAACGGAGCCAGTGGCGTTCGGAGCGACGTTAGGGTGAAACGAGATGGGACGGAGCTGGTCGTTGGCGCGGGCGTCAGGGCGTGTCATGAAACGATGATGAAACGTCAAACTCCGAATTTCAAACTTCATCTCACGAGTGCGGCAGAGGATGTTTATATATCGGTCAGCCATCGCTTAACCGCACGGGCATGCTCGTTTCATGCTGAGCCTTAAGTAACAGGAAACTTTACGATCCAGTTTCAATTTAAATTGGTACGATCCCTGCTCAACACGCCAGAGCACCTCTATTTATGTGGTGTTTTTTCTTCAGAGTTACAGAACCAAACGCCATGAACCTTAAAATTAGTGAATTAGGAAAAATTGTTCCGACCAACCCCGACCCCATGACCACCATGCCAAACCGTTACTTCACCAAGATGCGAGGCCTGACAGCCGCTGCCATCGTGTGCTTCGCCCTTCCCATGTGTATGCCGGTATCCGCTCAGGAAGAACCCGCCGCTCCCCCTGCCGCAGAGGTTGTGGCACCGGCAGAGGCAGCCGCGCCTGCGGATCCCACCGTGGAGCAAAGGGTTGCTGACTTGGAGAGCTACTTCGGAAATGTCGGTGTCGGCGGTTCCGGTGATACAACTTGGGGTTCCAAGGTTGGCGGCGTTCCTGGCCCGGGTCACAACGGCTGGATGATGACTTGTGCCGCACTGGTCCTTTTCATGACACTTCCCGGCCTCGCTTTATTTTATGGCGGCCTGGTTAGAAAGAAAAACGTCCTCAGCGTTCTCGCCCAGTGTCTCGGCTGTGCTGGAATGGTGACCGTGATATGGTGGGCGGTTGGTTATAGCCTCGTTTTCGGAAAAAGCTTTGGTTCACCCTTTTTGGGCGGGACCGAGTTTTTCTTCCTCAAAGGTGTCGATTACAAACCCAACACGGACTACTGCTATTGGGTTTCGCATAACGTTTTTGCGATGTATCAGCTCATGTTCGCAATCATTACTCCCGCACTGATCATCGGCGCCATCGCCGAACGCATGAAGTTCAGCGCCATCATGCTTTTCATCGCGATCTGGATGTTCGTTATTTATATTCCTATGGCCCACATGATCTGGGGTGTCACCGGTCTGATGAACGGTGTCTGGAATGGCGATGCCGCGATCCCGGCGATCGACTTCGCAGGTGGCACTGTTGTCCACATGACCTCCGGTTGGAGCGCATTGGTACTTTGTATTATCCTTGGCAAGCGCATGGGCTTCGGTAAGGAAAAAATGTCTCCCCACAGCATGGTGCTTTGTATGGTTGGCACTGGCATGCTCTGGGTAGGTTGGTATGGTTTCAACGCAGGCTCGGCACTCGCTGCTGACGGAATTTCCGCCAACGCCTTCATGACCACCACCCTCGCCGCCGCCACTGCGGGCTTCGTCTGGGCCATTGTTGAAAAAATCATCAAGGGTCACGCTTCCATCCTCGGGATTTGTTCCGGGATTGTTGCAGGCCTCGTTGTAATCACTCCGGCGTGCGGATTCGTGGATGCAACCGGTGCTGTCGTAATCGGTGTGCTTGCCGCGATCATCCCTTACATCTTCGTGATGTATTTGAAAGGTGCCTTTGGATACGACGATGCCCTTGATACCTTCGGCATCCACGCCATCGGCGGCACACTCGGAGCCATCCTAACCGGCGTCCTCGCCACCAGCGAAGTCAACGGAAACCTCACAGATGTTAACACCTATGCAGCGGCAAACGGCCTTGCAAAGCTTGTTGCTGATGGTGGATTGCTCGGCAAGCAACTTATGGCGGTCGGAATCACCTTGGTAATTTCGATCGTGGGCACTTTGATCATCGCCATGATTGTCAAAGTTGTGCTCGGCCTTCGTCCAACTCCAGAACAGGAAACAGTTGGTCTCGACATTACCGACCACGGTGAGGAAGGCTATGATTTCTAATCTTCTTTAAGATTTCATTACTCTGTTAGCGGGCGGACTGGAAACAGTCCGCCCGTTTTTTGTCGCGAATATCCGCTTCAGGTTTCCTCACGAAGACATCGGAGCAGAGCAATCACCGAACTCCAATAATTGTTTAGGGGCATCGGGAAGCTCCATCCATTGACCGGATTTCAGTGCCGGAGGCAGTTCTATGGATCCGATGGCTTCGCGATGGAGGGTCACAACCCGGATGTCGAATCTCAGGAACATCCGTTTGATCTGGTGGTGCTTGCCTTCATAGATGGTGAGGCGGCAGGAAGTTGGTGTAATTCCAAAAAACATTGCCGGCGCGGTGCGGATTTTTTCCTTATCGAACCGCATGCCGGTGCGGAACTTTTCAATCGCCTCTTCGGTGATGGGAACATCGGTTTCAATCAGGTAACGTTTGGGAATTTTGTTTTCGGGCCGGGTAATGGATTCGGAGAATTTGCTGTTGTTGGTGAGTATCATCAATCCGGTGCTCGCCCGGTCAAGACGACCTGCCAGATGGAGGTCATGGGCGTAAGCGGTCTTGATGAGGTCAATGACCGTGGAATAATTAGGGTCCGTGGTGGCGCTGACCACGCCGACGGGTTTGTGAAGAAGAATGTAGCGAGGTTCGCGGGATTGGAAAATCTCAGAGCCGGCCATGAGATGGTCGAATTTCGCAACCGGCACGGCCCCATCGGTCACCAGAGAGTGATTGAGAAAGACTTCATGTGATGCCAGGAGAGCTTTCGCATGACTTTTTCCGAGGCCGGATTTTTTGGCGATGAAATTGACGATGCGCATGGGATTGGACTTCAGATGTGGGCTTGCGAGGTAACAGGGGGTGGTTAGAATAGGGTTGTTATGGTGAGATTTTTACACACTAGGATTCGGGTGAAGGATTTGGATGCTTCGATCCGATTTTATGAGAAGCTGGGATATAAGCCAGGGGAGCGGAAGGATTCTCCAGAGGGGAATCTTTTGGCATTTCTGGAGCTGGAAGGAAATGATGTGTTTCTCGAGCTGTGTCATTCGCCGGACTACACGGCGACATGCCCGGAAGATTTGATCCATACGTGCCTTGGAGTGCCGGATATTATCGAATACTGTGATGGAGTTGAAAAGGCGGGGATTGAAATTTGGCCTGAAAACTGGAAGGTGAAGTTTGCTAGCGGCGGGCGGAAGATGGCATTTGTGACGGATCCTGACGGTTATGAGGTAGAGATTTTAGAGCGATGATTATGAAGTGTTCTGTTAGATGTCTGTTGATTGTTTTTGGAATGGCGGCTGCGCCAGGTTTCGGGCAGGCATTTCCGCTGAATAACAAAAAGGCACCCGAGTCCCAAGCGGATTTGCTGGCGATTCAAAACGCCCTCCATGCGGCGATTCCGAAAGCGAAGATGGCGACGGTTTGTATTGATCTGGGGGATGGCACCGGTAGCGGGGTGATCGTTTCCGCGGATGGCTTGGTAATGACAGCGGCGCACGTTTCAACAGGAGTGGG
>JACMMB010000228.1 GCA_014379305.1 Akkermansiaceae bacterium | reverse complement strand
CCCAGTTTTCAAAAAGATTTAAAAATCCCCGGTAAACTCCCGGCGAAAGCGCGTGTTCTGCAATTGCGATGCATGACTAAACCGCCTCGTTGGCTTGTTTGGCGATTTCTTTGAATGCGGGGGCGACCTGTTCGGTGGTCCATTTGCCTTCAATGCTGATGGCTCCGGCATAGCCTGAATCCCGCAACACTTTGAAGTATGGCCGGAAGTCATCGCCACCAACACCGGGGAGCGTGCGTCCGGCTTTTTCGGCGATTTCCATGTGGACGACCACGTCCATTGCCGCCTTCAAATCCGCTGGCGTGTCACCCATGCAGGCCATGTGATAGAGATCGGCTAGCAATCGAACGTTTGGATGGCCGGCGGCACGAATCAAGGCTGCGCCTTCGCCGATGCGATTGATGAAATTGCACTCCTCGGCGCGGAGTTGCTCGACGACCAAGGTGATGCCGTGTTTTTCCGCAAGCGGTCCCATCGCTTTCAGCAATGCGACGAATTGGGCTTCAGCTTTTTCCTTGGGCCAGCCATCAGGGATTTTACGAGCACCGCTGCTGCCGAAGACAACGAATTTGCCACCTGTTTTTTTCATCCGGCGGAAGGCGGTATCCGACCACTCGAGAATGAGATCGTGGTTTGCATCGGCTCCCACCGCATGCAGATGCGGCGGGCGGATGAAGCTGTTGCAGGCAAGAATCGGCAATGGCGAAGCGGCGAGTCTTGCGAGGTTCTTCTCGAACTCCGCTTCAGGCTGATCCGGCACGAGGAAGCTTCCGACGCTTTCGGTTAGGAAATCGGCACCGGCCGTTTTCATTTCCGCCGCCTTTGTGAGTGGCGCGGCAATCCCCATGGCGGAAAAAAGTTTTTTTCCCGAGGATTCGGAATTTCCTGCTAGAACACGCGGGACCCATGCCGACGCAATGAGAGCACCCGTGCTTCCGAGAAAACCACGACGGGAAGAAGCGGGCGTGAGCATGATCGTGATTCGATTAGAGATGGAACACCTTGCCACCGGCCATGACTTCCTGAGTCTTCTCGTCGAACGTCACGCGTTCACCGGTGCGGGCGGCAGCGTTCGCCATGATTGAGGCGATGGAGTGCTGGTAACCAGCCTCGACCGGCGCATGGGGCTGCTTGCGGGAACGCAGGCATTCCAGCCAATTCCGCATGTGCGCGGTCGTCAGCGGGTCGGCACCAGTGTTTGCGGAAGTCACGACCGCATCGGGAGATTTTAGAGAAATCGGCTCCAGGAGATTGGCTTTCAAGCCCATTTCTCCGGCTTCCTTTTCGGTCAATCCGCCTTTGGGTGTGATCTCATTGGTCGAGAGATTGAGCTCCCCGCCATTGGAGTAGTAAATCTCCTTGGTGCCCCCCGAAGAGTTGCTGTTGCGTGAACTGAAGGTGACTTGGAAACCAGTGGATGAATCATCCAGAGGGCCGTAGTCAAACACGGAAGTCATCGTATCCCAGCTTGATCGACCGTCTTTCCATTGATAGATCCCACCGTTAGAAACCACGGAACGAGGATGCGGAAGACCGGTGAACCAGTGGACGGTATCGATCTGGTGGCACATCCATTGGCCGGGAATACCCGAGGAGTAGGGCCAGAAGAGGCGGAATTCCAAGTATTTCCGCGGATCGAATTTGTCGTCGGGGCGGTTGCAGAGGAAGCGTTTCCAATCGGTGTCCTGTTCCTTGAGTTTGGCAACTGCGGCGGGGCGGCGCCATCTGCCGGGTTGGTTGACGTTCCAAGTCATTTCCGCAGAAACAATGGGACCGAATTTTCCGCTTTTCAGGTATTCATTGGCTGCGTGATACGCCGGGCCGGAGCGGCGCTGCGACCCGATCTGGAGAATGCGATCGGAATCCCTAACGGCTTTCAGCGCGGCGCGGGCGTCCTGCATGGTTTCCGCGAACGGCTTTTCACAATAGACATCGCAGCCAGCTTGAATCGCCTCGATCGCATGAATGGCGTGCTGGAAATCAGCGGTGGAAATGATCACGGCATCGGGTTTGGCTTTTTCGTAAAGCTCTTCGTTGTTGCGATACGTGGCGATGTCCTGATTGAGATTTTTCTGGAAATACGCCTTGGCCTCTTCCCTGCGCAGGCTCCAAAGATCGGAAACGCCGACGACTTCACAGTTGAACTCGTCCATCAAACTCTTGAGTGCGGGCAACAGAGCGCCGATGAGCCGGTCTGAAAAACCCACGATGCCAATGCGGATTTTGTCATTGGCGCCGACGATTCGGCCCTGGGCTCTGGCATTTTGGAACGATTG